>NZ_LSIS01000001.1:0-31739 GCF_001556365.1 Blastomonas sp. CCH1-A6
GATCTACCTTGCCCGTTATCACCGCCGCGTCGTCGTGGTCGACGACGGCCACAGCCGCGCAAAATGGATACCGCTGTCCCACAATCACGCAGGTTTTCCGGACGGGATCGCGGGCCAGGAGTTGCTGCAGCGGATGCGAGAACAGGCGGAACGCTACGGCGCTACGATCGTCACGGACCGCATCGAGACCATCGACGGCAAAGCCGGTGGATTCGAAGCGCGAGGGTCTACCCTGACGCTCGCCGCGCGTACCGTCCTGATCGCGACCGGGGTCGAGAATCGCCGCCCTGCGCTCGATGAAGACACGCACCGCGATGCCTTGCAGCGGGGGATGCTGCGCTATTGCCCGGTCTGCGACGGCTATGAGGCGACCGGGCTAGCTATCGGAGTCATCGGCGCTAATACGCACGGCGTCGCAGAGGCACTGTTTCTGCGCACCTTCTCTGATCGAATCACGCTTGTTGCGCATGGGACGATCGACCTTGATGCCGACGATCGCGCGGCGCTTGCGCGGGCCGGGATAAAGGTCGCGCCCGAGCCGATGGCCCTGATGGACTTTTCAGGCGATCGGGTCGCGCTCCACTTGACCGACGGCAGCGAGCTGCACTTCGACACGGTTTATCCGGCGCTCGGGTCGGACAGCAACAACGCGCTCGCGCGCCAGCTCGGCCTCCAGCTGAGCGACGATCGCTGTATCGTCGTCGATACCAAGCAGCGCGCGAGCGTCCCCGGCGTCTATGCGGCAGGCGATATTGTTACGTCGCTCGATCAGATCAGCGTCGCGATGGGCCACGCGGCGATCGCCGCGACCGCCCTCCACAACGATCTGCGCAACCGCGACGAGGAGGACACGGCGTCGTGAAATGGCTGATCGTCTTCGATCTCAACGGCACGATTGCGGGCAGCAAGCAGCCCCTGTCGCCCGAGATGGCGGCGACGCTTTCGCGCCTGCTGGCGCGGATTTACCCGAATTTGTCAGAGCAGATCGAGTGATTGGCCAAGACTGTTTCATTGCGAAAGTCGTGGTCAATGATGAGCACGAACTCCAAAGCGTGGTTGATCGCTTCGTGCCGTTCGCATCGACCGATACGGCCATCATCCAATCCTTTCCAGTCGTCCGATGCCTTCCCAAACTCTAGCGGATCGCGCGGCGGACTCTGATGCTAAAACGCTTTATCGCTTCTGGATCGACGTCACTTCCCCGGCATTGCCAATGACGGTCAGGTTGAAACCAACCTTGTCGCCCACGGCAATGCCTTTGAGCAGTTCTGGCTTAGCGGAGAAGCCCATCGTCATCGCAGGCCATTCAACGGCAGGTATCGCGTCATGTTCGAGAGTGATTTTGCCGGATGCCGGGTCGATCGCTGTGACAGTTCCGGTGCCTTTGGCCATTTTCGCCTCAGCGGGCATGGCCATATCAGCCATCGCGTCAGTAGAGGTTTCAGCCTTGGGCGCTTCGGCGGGCTTGCCGCAGGCGGTCACACCGAGTGGCAATGCGAGCAATGTCGCGGTCATCAGTATATTCTTCATGTCGTTTCTCCTTGGTGTTGAACTTCAGTTTTCTGCCTGCGCATCAGCAGGTATGCGGCAGGGATAATCAGCATCGAAAGCAGCGGTGCGGTAAGCATCCCGCCGATCATCGGCGCGGCGATGCGGCTCATCACTTCGGACCCGGTGCCGCTGCCGATGACGATGGGGAACAGGCCAGCAAGAATGACGGCGACCGTCATCGCCTTTGGGCGAACGCGGAGGAGCGCACCTTCGCGGACGGCAAGCTCGACATCTTCGGGCTTATGTTCGGCCAGCGCGTGTTTGAGGTAGATCAGCATCACCACCCCGAACTCCGCCGACACGCCTGCCAGCGCAATAAACCCGACGCCGGTTGCAACCGACTGGTTATAGCCGAGCAGATAGAGCAGCCACACACCACCTGTGAGTGCGAACGGCAATGTCGCCATGATGAGCGCAGCTTCATCCCAGCGCCGGAACGTCGCGTAAAGCAGTGCGAAGATGATGAGCAATGTTGCCGGGACAACGATCTTCAACCGCTGTGTTGCGCGCTCAAGAAATTCAAACTGTCCGGTATAGGCGACACTGATTCCGGGCGGCAGCTTCACCTTTTCTGCCACAGCCCGTTGCAAATCACCGACAATCTCGGTCAGCGCGCGGCCCCGACCGTCGATATAAACCCATGTTGCGGGGCGGCCATTCTCGCTGCGCAACATTGGCGGGCCATTGGTGATGCGAATATCGGCCACCGTTCCAAGCGTGATTTGCTGACGAGACGGAGTCAGCACCGGCAAATTGATGATGTCGTCCAGACTGTCGCGGATTTCGCGGGGGTAGCGCACGTTGATTGGATAGCGGGCCAACCCTTCGACGGTTTGCCCGATCACCTCGCCGCCAATCACACCCGATACGATGGCCTGTACATCGGCAACATTCATCCCGTATCGCGCGGCGCTCGCACGGTTGATGGCAACGTCGATATAGCGACCGCCCGAAAGCCGTTCGGCCAGTGCGGAGCTGATCCCCGGCACGGTCTTTGCCACTGTTTCGATTTCGCGCGCGGTGCGGTCAATCTCTTCGAGGTTAGCGCCCGACACCTTAATACCAATCGGGCTTTTGATTCCCGTCGCGAGCATATCAATCCGGTTGCGGATCGGCGGAATCCAGAAATTGGCGAGGCCGGGGACTTTGACGACATCATCGAGCGCATCAATCAGCTTGTCCTGCGTCATGCCTGCGCGCCATTCGCTCTTGGGCTTGAACCGGATCGTCGTTTCAAACATTTCGAGCGGCGCAGGATCGGTCGCAGTATCGGCGCGGCCTGCCTTGCCGAACACGCTTTCCACCTCTGGCACTGTCTTGATGAGGCGGTCGGTTTGCTGGAGAAGCATCGAGGCCTTGGCTGTCGAAATGCCCGGAAGTGCGGAGGGCATATACAGCAAATCGCCTTCGTTCATTTGCGGCATGAACTCGCCGCCGGTCTGCCATATCGGCCACAGGCTGGATGCGAAGACGAGGCCCGCAATCAGCAAGGCTTGCTTGGGCTTCTCCAATACCCAATCGAGCGCGGGCCGGTAAATGCGGGTCAGCCAACGGTTGATCGGGTTATTGTCTTCGGCAGGAATCTTGCCCCGGATGAGCCAGCCCATCAGCACCGGAACAAGCGTGATCGACAAAATTGCCGCCGCCGCCATCGCATAGGTTTTTGTGAAGGCGAGCGGGGCGAACAGTCGTCCTTCCTGTCCCTGTAACGAGAAAATGGGGATGAACGAGAAGGTGATGATGAGTAGGCTCAAAAAGAGGGCTGGCCCCACTTCGGCTGCGGCATCGGTGATGACGCGCCAGCGTTCTTCGCCTTTCAATTCCTTGTCTGGGTTGTCATGCGCCCAGCGTTCGAGATGCTTATGGGCGTTCTCGATCATCACAACCGCTGCATCGACCATCGCGCCGATGGCAATCGCGATACCGCCCAATGAAAGGATATTGGCGTTCAACCCTTGCACCCGCATTACGATGAAGGCGATCAGGATGCCAAGCGGGAGCGTGAGGATCGCCACCAGCGCCGATCTTGCGTGCCATAGGAACAGCCCGCAGACGAGCGCGACAATCGCAAATTCCTCGAACAATTTGGACGTGAGGTTCTCAACCGCGCGGTCGATGAGGCCCGAACGATCGTAGGTGGTGACAATCTCGACACCTTTGGGCAGGCCCGCTTTCAATTCCGCCAGCTTGTCCCGCACGCCTTCGATGACTTCGCGGGCGTTCTTGCCCTGCCGCATGACGATCACGCCGCCTGCGACTTCGCCTTCACCATTCAGTTCGGCAATCCCGCGCCGCATGTCGGGACCGATTTGCACCGTGGCAACATCACCGACCGTGACGGGAATACCGCCTGACGCACTGCGCAACGGCACAGCGCGAAAATCATCCAGTGTTTTGAGATAGCCGGTAGCGCGGACCACATATTCTGCTTCCGCCATTTCGACAACCGCGCCGCCTGTTTCCTGATTGGCACGTTTCAGGGCGTCAGAGACTTCGCTTGCGGTGATACTGTAGGAGGCGAGCTTCTGCGGATCGACCACGACCTGATATTGTTTGACCATCCCGCCGATGCTGGCGACTTCGGCCACACCGGGAACGGCTTTCAGCTCATAGCGCAGGAACCAGTCCTGAATGCTGCGGAGCTGTGCGAGATCATGCCGTCCGCTCTTATCGACCAGCGCATATTCGTAAATCCAGCCTACGCCGGTTGCATCGGGGCCAAGCGATGCGGTCGCGCCCACTGGCAGACGACCCTGCACTTGGCTGAGATATTCGAGAACGCGGCTGCGCGCCCAATACAAATCAGTGCCATCCTCAAACAGCACATAAACAAAGCTGTCGCCGACAAACGAATAGCCGCGCACCACGCGCGCACCGGGAACCGACAGCATCGTCGTTGTCAGCGGATAAGTGACCTGATTCTCGACAATTTGCGGCGCTTGGCCTGGGTAGGTTGTTCGGATGATGACCTGCACATCGGAAAGATCGGGCAGCGCATCAACCGGCGTTGTCCGCACCGCACCGATGCCGATGATAGTCAGAACAAGTGCCGCAACCACGACCAGCCCGCGCGCCTTTACCGACCAGCGGATGATAGCTTCAATCACTTGGCACCACCGATTGGGCGCACTTCGATGCCGGTCAGGCTGGCTTCGGAATCGAGCAGGAACTGGCCCGACGCGACAACTTTCTCGCCGACCGCCAAGCCTTCGAGTATCTCGGTCTGTCCGCCGCCTTCGCGGCCTGCGCGCACCTCGGCAGGATGATAACGGCCATCTCCCATTGCCAGCATTACAATTGTGCGGGTGCCGGTGCGGATAACCGCTTCGCTTGGTACCAGCAGTGCTGGCCTCGCATCACCGACAAGTGCCACGCCTGCAAACATGCCTGGGCGAAGCCGACCGCCGCGATTTGTAAGCTCGATACGCACGGTGAGTGTGCGGCTATCCGCTTGCGCGGTTGGCAGGATCGCGATGATCCGTCCGCCAAATGTCTCGCCGGGAAAGGCGGTGAGCGTGGCGGCGGCGCTTTGGCCTATGCGAACCGCGCCTGCTTGGGCTTCGGGAACGGCGGCATTGAGCCATACCGTTCCAAGTCCCGTCACTTGTGCCAAGGTCTGGCCTTGACTTAAGGTCACACCGGCACGGGCATCGAGCGTCTGGATAACGCCCGAAATCGGCGACGTAATGGTGATCGTGCCATTGGTGAGCCCACTGCGTTCAACGCTCGAAATCAGTGCGTCCGACATCCCCATCAACCGCAACCGCTGGCGCGCGGCGGCAGTCAAATCGGGCCTGCCGAGGCGCTTAACGCTCAGAAACTCGGTCTGCGCGCCGCCCCATTCGGGCAATTGCACGTCGGCAATCGGCGCGCCTGCACGCACCACGTCTCCTGGCGCGCGAGCATAGACGCGAGACACGAACCCGCCCGAGCGCGCCTGAATGATCGCTACATCGCGTTGGTTGAAATCGACGGTGCCGGTGACGTTGAGTGTAGGGGCAAGACTTCCCCTTTTGGCTGCCACAACCCGGATACCCAGATTTTGCATAGCGGCGGGATTAACGCTTACTCCTGGCGTACCGCTATCACCTTTGTCAGAGTATTTTGGGATGACGGCCATGCCCATAGAGGAAAGCGCGTTCGGACTGTCATAGCGCTCCTGCGGCACCATCGGATCATAATAATAGAGAATTTTGCGGCCATCATCGCTCGTTGCTGTAGGTGCGGGAGCATCCCCGCGCTGTCCAAGCCAATACCCGCCGCCGCCTGCAAGCAAGGTTGCGGCTAGAATTCCAGCACGCCACTTGGCAAAATTAGGTGCTGCGTCTGTCGTGTCGGTCATGGCCGATCTCCCGCATAAGTTATGTTGATACGAATAGCGTCGCGGGCGACTTCGGCCTCGCGGACGAGCAAATCGACTTCGGCCTCGGCAACCGTGAGTGTTGCCAGCAAAGCCGTTCCCAGATCGACGGTGCCAGCGCCGAAGCTGTCAAAGTCGAGTTTTGCCCGCTTCCGGGCAAGCGGGACCAGATTGTCACGCGCATTTTCCATGCGCGCATGGTGCATCGCATGTTCGGCCAGATCGCCTTCCAGCGCCGAAATCGCTTCGCGCTCGCCAGCCAACCGGTCGAACCGCGCGCGTTGGGCTTCGCTTGCCCGTGCGGCAATCTTGGGGTTTTGGCGCTTGCGCCCGAACAACGGCAGATCAATCGAGACACCGACCGAGAACAGATCACCGTAGTTGGGTTCACGGCGGCCGTAGGAGGCACTGACCTTCCAATCAGGCGTCTTCTCGGCGCGGGCGAGCCGAGTTTCGGCATCCATCGCGGCAGTTTGGGCGTCAAGCGCGCGCAGACTTGGTAAATCGCTAACGCCTGCGAGCAACGCGCTGCGGTTGATTGTTAGTTCAGGCGGCGCACCAGCCACCGAAGGGTCGGGATCACCGGTATAGCGTGACAGCCTTGCCCGAGCTTTTGCAATCTCTGCCACTAATGCAATTCGCCGATCGTTCACCTGAGCGCGCAATTGGTCGGGTTCGAGGGATTGAGAAGGCCGCGCACTGCCCGAGGTAAGCCGCGCGGTCACCGTCGATTGGAGATCACTGAGGCTTTCGTCGAGCAATTTGAGTTCGTTCAGTTGCCGCTCTCCGTAATAGAGATCGACCCAAGCGAGCGCAGTTTCCAAACGGATGTTCCGCGCCTCCACCTCAACCCCTGCTTCTGCGATGCCAATATCAGCACCCGCCCGCGCGGCCCGCGCATGACGTTTGGACGGATTGATAAACTGCTGGCTCACACCAATCGTCGTCATGGTGAAATCATCGCGATTGAATCGTCCGGCGTCTGGCCCCGTTACAGGAAAGTCACGGATACCGATGTCCAGTGTTGGATCGGGCAACTGGTCAGCGGCTATCGCAGCAGACTGCGCAGCGGTTACGCTTGCCTCGCGGCCCTTCAGACTCGGAGCCTCGCTTTGCGCGCGCTGAAGCGCAGCGTCGAACGTCAGCGGCTCGGCGTGAAGCGTTGCGGGCAACAACAGCAACGTCGCGCCAATAAAATTGCGCATGAAATATCCCCCTTTTACCGTGAGAGCCGAACAGGACCGCCCCGGTCCACGCGCTAAGCGCAGACCGGGACGTGATTCGTCAGCCTTTGGAGGGAGAAGAACCCTTGCCGGGCATCATCATGCAATCGGCGGCAGCGACCTTCATCATGTCGCAATCGCAATTGGCCATCTTGGCTTGGTCGTCCTTAACCCAAACGCGAACGCGCGATGGCAGGTTCGACTTGTTGGGGCCAGGTTGCGAACGATTTTGCCATTCCCAATGGCCCGGGCCGCGATCATTGGCAGCTTGCGCCGATACGGAGGTGAATGCCACAAGTGTTGCAGCAAATGTCAGCAGAATTTTCATGCTAAATGTCCTTGGTTGAATCAATTTTGTGCGCGCGACGGCATCACAGCCGCCAGACGCGAGTTGGTTCAGCCAAGGATTGAGGGGGGATCAGGTTCAGGCCCGCTATCGCGGCCGGTCAATGGCTTGACATCCAGCACAAACACCATCGCGTTCGGGAGAGGCGATTTCGCAATTCGATGGCCTCTCGGTGCTTGTGCGAGCGGTAGAGCACATCCCATCTTTGCGATGCAGTCCAAGGTGAGGCCTTTACAGGGAACATCGGAGCTTTCGTCACTCTGTCCCATTGCTTCCATGCAGGCAGCATCCATCGCCGCATCGGCACTCGCTTGCTGGACCGATTGTAAAACAGGAACCGAGGCAGATGCGGCTTCCTGAGCAAACAAGCCCAGAAGTGCTCCGATCAGAAGCATCATGGAAATCCAATGTTTCATTTCAGCACTATCGAATTAAATTGCATGTTCGTCAATTCGATTGATTGCGTCGAATGGTTACAGGGCCAGAGCGCTCATAGTCATCCGGCCGCAACGCCTTGATCTGCGCGGGATCGACCTTCTTCCACACAGGTTCGCGCCCCAAGCGAGCATTAAACAACGTGTTGAACTCCAGCTTGTCGCGTGTCGGAGCATCGATGCGGTCGCCATAGGCCTTGCGGACGGCCTGCGGTTCATACCCCATCAGGCCGAGTAATGTCGGAAAAATACGATAATGGCTCGTGCCGTTATGGTTCCGCAAGGCCGCACTTTGCCAGTCGATGTCGCCGTCTTGCGAACCTTCGATCACGACCATCGGCACTACCCCTTCCTCGATTGCCGGTTCGGGAGTGCAGTGTGTTGCGTTGCCCGGCTCACCACTTTCATGCAAATTTTGACCATGGTCTGCGGTGTAGATGATGGTTGCCCCAGCCGCCTTGGTCGCCGCAAAAAGCCGGTCGAAAAACGCGCCGACATTCCATGCGACTACATTGCGATAGGCATTGCGATACAGTCGCCATTCCTCACGGCTCACATCGCTCGTATCGCGCACATTGGGTTCGACGATGCCGAAAAACTGTTGGCGCGGTTCCACAGGTTTGAACCGAGTCCGGTTTACAGGATATTTTGCCTGAACCGGAAAATGCGCCCCCATCTTGTTCACCAGGATGAATTGCGGTTTTCCGTCGTTCAGCAGTTCCGCAAGCCTGTCCGCCACCGCCTGATCGCGATTCATAACAGGGACTTTGTCAAACTGGACCCATTGGTCGATGGCAGCACGTTCGGCATCGTCCATTCCGTTCTGGTAGACACCGCCGGTTCGTTGCGCATCAATATAGACCGTGGGCAACCCCGCAGCTTTGGCGTAGCTCCATACCGATGGTCCGGTGGCATTTATCCGTTGGTAGTCCGCTCGTGTGCCGCCAAAGCGAAGCGTGAGGTTCGACCCGGTGCTGCAATGGGTGATCGACGAAGCAATGCCAAAATTGTGAATGGCAAAATTAGGCTGTTTTGCAGCCAGTCCGGAATAGACGCCGCCTGCGTTGTTGATGTCCAGATATTGCGCAGCGATGCTTTCATCGACGATCAGAACGATATCGCCTGAGGTTCGTGGCTTTACATGGGCAAGCTTGACGGGTTGCCGTGCTCCGGGGTCGTTGCGGACGCTGTCGAACGCAAGCACCAATGCATAAGCGGGGGCCACGAACGCGCCGGGCAAGCCCCGTCCGCCATCTCCGCCGCGCACATAGAACATCGCTGACATTGCAACGAGCGCGACCGCGGGAATGAGGTCTGCCAGCAAACTGTCGCGCGGTATTTTCGGCCTTGGGGAAAGACCGACGCCCAGAAACAGTAACCCGCCCTGAAGCCCGCCCCAAAGCAAATCGCTCCCAAACTGGCCCGCGGCATCGCTCACAAAACCGCGAGCGTCCCAAAGGTTGGTGAACGCATCATAGGTCAATTCCTGTCCCATCGCGCTGGCAACGCTGGCGGCAAAGAGGCTGCCCGATGCAAAAACCAGCGCCAACATCCAGCGCAAGGGTGACCATGCAACCCGTGCGGCGGCCAACAGTGCAACACAAAGGGTACTGTAAAGAACGAGATAGCCCGCCAGCGCAGTCGAAAGGCCTAACCCGTCCAAACGGGCAAGCACATGCGGAAACGACATTAGCAGTGATGCCGCGATCAGGATTAGTTTCAGTTTCACCTCGATTACTGCCTCGCCCCGGATGGGCGTTTTGGCGCCCCTCGGCGTCGGGAACCATCAGAACGCGGATGCCCCCTTGTGACATGCTCTGCCAATCCTGCGTCGCCTGCTTTAAGATAGTCGTCGAAATGTCTGGAGAGCCAAGGCTTTGCCAACCGCGCCATCAGACCCGAACTGCTGATGCTGTGTTCAACAACAACGCCATGTGGGTTAGCGACCAGATGGAAGGTTTCGTCGATCTGCAAGAAGAAAGGGATCGTTATGCGCCACGCGATCGCACGCGGCGGGTCGAAGAGGACGATTCTGCCCGGACCTTCGGCGTAGGGCCGCGAGCTTAGTAGCTTTTTAAACACTACCCGGATTTCAGCGTTGAATGCCGCATCGCCCCTCAAGCCGATTTGCGGATTCCAAACGCCAATCTGGTCGAGACGGGCAAGATACGACCATAAGACCGGACAAGAAACTTCAAACTTTTGGACGGTTTTCTTTGCTATCATAACGTTGCCATCGGTTCGATCCTTGAAATGCCGCGTAGGGTTCGTTGCTTGTTACTATGCATGCTGCCCGGAAAGCGGCTTCGCAATTGCGCGGATTGCCTTCATCCCTGACCCGAAACGCGCAATTTGCTCTCGGTTGGAAGCAAGTTCGCTGTAAGGAAGATAGCCAATGTTGAGGTCGCCAATTCGGCTGAACGCCGGACGCGCAATTTGCGCGCGGACGTCTTTCTCCCGTCCATCGGGTGCTACCAGGAACATGTCGGCAATGGCTTCGGCTTCACCGCCGCTCAGCGCCAGATCGAGCATCCGCACGATGCCCGAATAGATCGATGTCGAATGCTCGACTTCGAAAGCGGCGGCGACACGCGGTGCGTCTGCTTCGATCCACAACACGTCGATCAGGCGCACGGCATCAGCGCCTGGCGCAGTCGCTATTTCGGGGGGTAGATGCTCAAGGCAGTTCTTGCCAAGCGGTACACCGTCGTGCAATCGGCCCCGATCATTTGCAGCGATCCAAATGCGATAGCCAAGTGCATGTCCAAGATCGCGCAGCCATGACTGTATCTCGCTATGGGTACGATCGTCCTGGTGCCTTGACAACTGAGCCTTGGTCAGTTGCTGCGCTTCGACGCGAACGGCGTCGAGCCGCCTTGCCCAATCGCCGGACGTCTCGTTGGACAGCGAGGGCACAGGATAGCGTCCCGGCCCGATGTCGAACAACAGCCCGCCGATTGCGCCAAGATCGTTCGACAGCAGGTCGCGAAACTGGTCGTTAAGATCGAGGATGCCGCTGCGCATTGCGAGAAACTGCTCCCAGCTGCCCAGCTTTACATTCGATCCGGTGAGCGCATTATAGCCGTTCACAATCGCGGTGTTGAATGGCGGCATCAATGTCGGATGCAGGAAGTAGAGGAGGTTAGCGACAGCAGGCCCAAGCCCTTTGACTTTCCGCGCGTCAATTTCCCTGATGTGCGTGATCACTTCGTCGGCGCTGTCGCAGCACACGCAGTTATGAAGAAGGCGGCCGAACGCACGCTGGTTATCAGGACTCTCGTAGATGTCCGGAATGCGCAGTTTCGGCTTCCACAGGAAAGCATGATCGGCACCCTTGAAAATCTGGCGTTGCTCGGCGATCGAATGCACTACCGTCTCCAGTGACGATCCGCGATAGGTCACCCCAAACGTCCCCGCGTCAATTTCGGCAACAACCTGCTGGATGCCACGGCGGATAGACCGGAAATTCTTGATCCGCTCGTCCCACAGGAACCAGCTTTGATAGGTAGCATTGGCATCATCGCGCCAGCGCTCGATTAATTGCCGGATTTGACCTGACCGGTCAGCCATAACGCCTGCGGCCCTAATCAGCTTGCGGGTGTTTTTGGCTTGCGCGACGAACTATGCGTGGTGACGATTTGCCAAGCCTGTCCATTCCACTTCAACACGCTTGTTGCAACACCAAGCCGGTCAACGGTTTCGCCTGATTTCAGGACAATGCGATAGGTATAAGTTTCGGTTGCGATTGCGACCGGACCCTCCATTTTGATGTCGGCCTTGTAATCACCGAATGTGAACGACTTAAACTCTTTGAGTTCGGGTCCGAGGTGGTGGTCGCGATAAGCGTCGAAATTGCCTTCGACTTTGCCAGACTCGATCACCACCGCGTCGGGCGCAAACAGTTTCTCGACGCCGGTGATATCGAGCTGTTCGACTGCCGATTTGTATGATGACAAGACTGCCGCAGCGCCTTCGCGATCGGGCTGCTGCGCAATCGCTGCAGTACTGACTGATAGGCAGACGGCAAAGAGCGCACCGCGCGAGACTAGATTTCGTTGCATTGTATAAATCTCCATGATCGTGGAACTTAAATGGGACCGTTTATAGAAACTTCTGCGCGACCTATGCGCAATCAATCTGTGAAATGAAAGCAGAAGAAGACGTCACGGCAGGATGATTTTGTAATATGATACAAGTGTTACCATAGCGATGTAAATTCCAAGAAAGGACAATAGCTATTTCAAGCGTGCCGTCAGCGCTAGCGCAATAGGTTTTGCACCCATCGACTAGACCTCGACCGTTTTCAATCTAAGCGCATTGCCGATGACGCTGACTGACGACAGCGCCATCGCGGCCGCCGCTATGATGGGGGACAGCAGAAGACCGAAAACCGGATAGAGAACGCCGGCTGCGACCGGAATGCCAGCGACATTGTAAGCAAATGCGAAGAACAGATTCTGGCGGATATTGCGCATGGTCGCTCTGCTGAGGTGCTGGGCACGCACGATGCCCGTTAAATCGCCCTTGAGCAGCGTCACGCCCGCGCTCTCGATGGCAACATCGGTGCCTGATCCCATTGCGATCCCGACATCGGCGGAAGCAAGGGCGGGGGCATCGTTCACACCGTCGCCTGCCATTGCAACAACGCGCCCTTCGGCCCGTAGTCTCTGGACAACGGCGCTTTTTTGGTCAGGCATTACGTCAGCCTCGATGTCGACGATGCCTAGACGGCGTCCGATAGCCTCGGCAGTGATGCGATTGTCACCAGTCAGCATGATGACCCGAATGCCCGCGGTCGCAAGGTCTTTGAGCGCTTGCGGCGTTGACGCCTTCACAGGGTCGGCAATCGCAATCACGCCAGCGGTTACGCCATCGATGCCGAGAAAGATGGCGGTGGCGCCATTGGCACGCAGTTCATCGGCGCGGGCGGCAAGCGTGCCAATAGGGACGCCGAGTTCGGTCAAGAACCCGGCCTTGCCGACGACCACCGCGCGCCCATCCACCGTGCCCGTAATTCCCTTGCCGACGGGTTGATCGACGTTTGAAGGTTCGCTGAGGATAAGACCTTTTTCTTCAGCGGCCTTGACTACCGCCAGAGCAAGTGGATGCTCGCTCATGCGTTCGAGGCTGGCGGCAATGCGAAGTACCTCGTCTTGCGCTTGACCCTGGGATACCTCGATGCCGACTACGGCGGGCCTCCCCTCGGTCAGCGTGCCGGTCTTGTCGACGACGAGCGTATCGATCTTTTCCATCCGCTCAAGTGCCTCGGCGTTCTTGATGAGAATGCCGGCCTGTGCGCCGCGGCCGACCCCGACCATGATCGACATGGGCGTCGCCAGCCCCAGCGCGCACGGACAGGCGATGATGAGAACGGCGACCGCTGCGATCAAACCATAACCCATGGCAGGAGGGGGACCGATAAGCGACCAAGTTACAAAGGAGACAATCGCGACGAGGATGACCGCAGGAACGAACCAAGCTGCCACTGCGTCGGCAAGCCGCTGGATCGGTGCCCGGCTTCGCTGCGCGTCGGCAACCATCTGGACGATACGTGCAAGCATCGTGTCACGTCCGATCTTGTCGGCGCGCATGAGGAGCGCTCCAGTCTGATTGATGGTCCCGCCGATCAATACAGCTCCCATCGCTTTGGTGACCGGCATCGACTCCCCGGTAACCATAGACTCATCGACGCTTCCCTGGCCTTCAAGAAGAACCCCGTCGACGGGTACCTTTTCGCCAGGCCGGATCCTGAGTGTATCGCCTATCTGAATGTCCTCAAGCGCGACCTCTTCATCCTCACCGTCCGCCCGTACCCGACGCGCGCGCTTAGGCGACAGGTCGAGTAGCGCCCGGATGGCGCCGCTAGTCGTCTCGCGCGCCCGTAATTCAAGAACCTGACCTAGCAATACAAGAACTGTAATGACTGCCGCTGCCTCGAAATAAACAGCGACAGAGCCATCTGCTGCCCGGAAGGCAGCCGGAAAGATTTTGGGCGCGAGAACCGCAACCATGCTATAGGCCCAGGCAACGCCTGTCCCCATTGCGATTAGTGTGAACATGTTAAGGCTGCGGGTCTTGAGTGAAGTCCATGCCCGTTTGAAAAAGGGCCAGCCTGCCCAAAGCACAACTGGCGTTGCTAGCGCCATCTGTATCCAGTTGCCCGTTTGGCGTCCTAGCCATTCGTGCAGTCCGGTCAGGTGGCCGCCCATTTCAATAGCCAGAACGGGCAACGCTAAAACCAGGCCGATCCAGAAGCGGCGGACCATATCGCGATATTCTCCGCTCGGACCTTGATTGGCGGTTGGCATGACAGGTTCGAGCGCCATGCCGCAAATCGGACAGCTGCCGGGAACAGGCCGCTGAATTTCTGGATGCATCGGACAGGTCCAGATCGCACCGTCGGTTACGGCAGCAGCTGCCGCGTCTTGGGTTGGACGGCGCGATCCTGAGACAAAGCGGCCCGGCTCGGCGACGAATTTTACATGACAGCCAGAGCTGCAGAAATAGAAGGCTTCGCCTTGATGAACTGCTGATGGCGTATTGCCGGCGGGCTCAACCGTCATGCCGCAAACAGGATCGGTTGCAACTACGTCGGTTCGGTTGGATGAAGCGGGCATGTTACTCCTCGCTCTCGCGAGCTTTCAACAATTGACGAGGTACGAAAGTCAGGCCGCTCTCACTCAATTCGCCGAGCTCATCCGCTTTAGCCAAACGGCGAAGATGCTGGAGCGGTATCGATTTGCCATGATCGCCAATGGCGAACGTGTCTGTCTCTAATGTTTTGCGAAGGCGAGAGGCCATGCTTTTGCTCCATGGTTATCCTCTCGCCTCCGGCCCGCGGACGGGGCGACCCGACGGGCAAACCAAGCGCAAGGAACGACTAACTCATTTTTTAATACGCAGCTGCGACCGGCACCCCTTGAAGATTGTTGAATTATTTGCGCCTTCGATTGCAAAACATTCGCCGACGCGTGCGTTGCCTCGTCATTATGAGGGTGTACCATCGGTCTCAGGACGAGCTGGCATATGACGCGTGGGCCCAAGATTGGGCCACGCGGCTGTGAACGGCACGGATATGCCGTGTCCGAACAGACACGACACCATGCTTTACGGCTGAATCCGGTCGTCCGTTAGTGGTTGCCATGGCCGCCGTGTGAACCGCCACCGTGCCCAGCATTATGTCCGTTACCGTGCCCGGCATAAGGGCGCCAACCATGACCACCGCCATGCAACCCGATTCCGAGAGAGCCATAAAGACGTGCGCTGGGCCCATAGCGATAGGGGTCGAAATAGCCGCTGCCATCATATCGCGCAGAAGAGCGTGCTTGTCGGATGGATATAGGGATCATACATGTTTGCGAGGACGCCTTGCTGGTTTCCTCCAAGGAAGCTGCCGGACGTGACGGCGCAGGTGGCGATGCTTGCGTGCTTTTTGTGGGAATTATGTCCTCTATCGGCTTAGCCACAAAGGCGCCAGGCGTCGAACACGGCACCGCGTAATAGGCGAATGCGGGACGCGGAGCATTATAGGTAGTGCATCCACCGAGTATCGCGAGCGACATCGGCGCGAGAGAAAGTCTGATCGAGCGAACCAACATATTAGCCTCCTGATTCTGGCGCCCGCGTCAGTGGACGAAGTTGCGACGCCAAAGAAATATGTGCAAATCGAAATGCGCCCTCGAACTCGTTTAAATCGGCGCTTCGCGTCGCGGCACTCGCTTTAGGCGCATTGATTTCATTGCGCGCCGAGATGTGCTGGGCGCTAGTTGGGGCTCAGGTACATGTTTGCGGTGATATCCGACAGCAACTAGCTCATGTATCGCCGTCAGATGTTGATAGTTCGCTGTCCGGCCTTGCTTTTGCGCGAGGCTTGCGCACGCAAACTCTAACGTTACGCGGGCCGACAGCTTGACAGCGCCGCTCGGCGCGATTGACGTTACGTCTGTCATTTGAAGCAACCTTCGGCATGGGCGAGGCTTGAGAAAGTCCGTCCAAGCCAGATGATTGGAATGTCGATGATCCCGCGACAGCGACTATCGGCGTAGCTACGATCGACAGGGCCAGCAAAGTTCTAGTAAACATGGTGTCAGTTCCTGCTTGAGGTGCAAAAAGCCTTTCAATGGCAAGGCTGGCATCAATGCTAATCATCCAAGATCACATGGGCCTGAGCTGCGAATGAACATGCTTTAATCTTGTACTGCCGCCAATTCATGGCTTAATGCTGGCGTATTATTACATGTAGGCCGGTAAATTTATTTAAACCGAATTCATCAAAATCACAGTATGGTGTTATGCTCTTGAGCAAATCTTCATCGTCCGCCTGCGACCAACGCTAGGCGAGAGGAGAAGCCATGATGTCCAAAATTGCGACCGTGGGCTGCCCAAAGGCGGTTCTCGCTGTGATACTTATGACCAGCGCGTCACATGCATACGCTGGCGATGCTCGGAGTCCCGAACGCTTCGTTTCGATTACGGTATACGGAAGCGAAGCATGCCCGGCGGCTGCCCACGCAGAGATTGTCGTTTGCGGACGCGAGCCCGAATCGGACCGATATCGGATACCCCGAACGCTGCGCCGAGCCAGATATCAACTGCCCGCGCAAAGTTGGGCAAGCCGTGTGCATACACTCGACGACATTGCCCGCGCAGGCCGCCCGAACGGCTGCTCGGTCGTGGGCCCGGGCGGACAGACTGGATGTTATGGTCACGCGCTCGAGCGATGGTTCGCCGAAAGACGTCAATAGAGTGTCAGTGCGCATGGCGATCCAATGCAAAAGGTCACGATCCGTCAATTGAGAGCCTTTGGCAGTTCACATAAGCTGGTGTACCTATCCAGAGATATTATCTTCCGGCAACGCGATGGCCTTGCCCCAACCCTTTGATCATGTCGATTTGACCGAGACGGGGCTGGCAGCACCTACATCTATTCCGAAAGCCATTTGGGCGAGCGCGATCGCGCGACGCCTGTCGGAAGAGTCCTCTGATAAATCGCACCATGCGACACAAGCAGAGGCCCCGTTTAAATCGTTCCAAATGCGTTCCGCCATTAAGCTAATCTCGTGCTGCGCGGGTGCGCGACCGGCTGTCATGCAGTCGATCATCACGGGGTGAAAAATCCGGCTGATATCGGACAAAAGCATGGTGATCTGGCCTCGCTGGCGACCGCAGGAGCGGAGAGCCTGGCAATAAGAGATGTAAGCATATTCGATAGATCATCTCGCGCAAAGTAATTCTGGCGCTATATTCGGCGAGAACTTTTACAATTCGCCGTCCCCAAAACTTGCACGTGAGCCACAGCACAAACGCATTCGTGAACTATACGCTTGGTGGGTGTTTGCGGCACTGTCAGATCCTTACGGTGTATTTGGGCATCGTACTTAAGGTCTGACGTCGGCAACCGGTATCGCGAGTATTTGACCCCGGTCGACAGGGGAGGGGAGGACGAC
The DNA here is from genome assembly GCF_001556365.1 of Blastomonas sp. CCH1-A6. NCBI lineage: Bacteria > Pseudomonadati > Pseudomonadota > Alphaproteobacteria > Sphingomonadales > Blastomonadaceae > Blastomonas > Blastomonas sp. CCH1-A6. The sequence continues at coordinate 17,361 of NZ_LSIS01000001.1, forward strand.
CGGGGTCCTTGCCAGCATCAACGTCGGCACAACGCACGCGCGTCATGCCAGATTAACGGGCCATAAGATGCTGGCCCGATTGCTCAATTTGTAAAACCTCCTTTCCTGGTCTGGCTCTTAAATCCTAAACGGATAGCTTTTCGGTTTAGGCGTTGTCATTGCCTTTACGGATCGTCTATCTTGTTACATGAAGCACTTTAGCGGCATTGTTTGTGGTTATTCTGAGCTGAAAATTGCAAATTTGTCACTTTAGGCCGCGCCAACACCGAGATTGGTTGCACCCTCCGCCTCGCCGCGCAGAGATGCTGACGTGGGCGCAGATTTACTTGTCAGATCCCGAAGGAGCGGCAATCACGTTCTAGTCGTTCGAAGCGGCCTTGGGCTTCGCTTTTTTCGGTTGAGGAGCGTCTGCCTGAGTGTTGCCGCTCGCATCGGGATGCTCATTTCGTGCGCGATAGGAGAAACGATTCCAGCCCGGCAGACGATAAAGCTCAAGAACACCTAAAATTAACAGCGCCGTGATTGCGGCAAGATGGTAGATTCCATAGGCCGCGCTGAGTCCGACTGCTGCGGAAGCCCACAGCGTCGCCGCCGTTGTCAATCCCGTTACGCGGCCAGTGTCTCGCAATATTATGCCGGCTCCAATGAAACCGATTCCGGTAACAATGCCAGCGGAGATCCGGCCCTGGTCACCGATCGCTCCCGAAACAAGTCCGAAAGCGCACGCGCCAAGAGCTGCCCCATATATGTTCGGATGCCAGCTTCACGACCGTTGCGTTCACGCTCCCATCCGATCAACGCTCCAAGTGCCGCCGCTAACAGCATGCGGCCTACGTCTACAAACCATGGCACATCGGACGGGACTGAAGACATGCCCGGCCGCTCAAAATGCGAGGTGACGCATGCCGCCGTGCATGAACGATCCTCCGAGCCACCCTTGGATCGATATCGCTATCGTCAAGCCGGCCAAGATTAGCCAGTACGCGGCTCGGTATCGACCCGGATGGCGATGTCGCGCAAAGGCCATGTATACAAGTATGCTTGCAAAGACGGCGATCGAGGTTCCGATCCAACGATGTGCCGTCAGGACAGGATTGCGATCTACAAATTGCCAGCCGCCTGCAAACCAACCTAGCCCCGCAGCGACAATCGCGCCGATCGCGCCGACAACCAACATGACGCCCGCAACGCGCTGATAGCTCGCGTCGCGTCGCCACAGGCCAAAAAGTTCGACGCCCATTGCTCCGATTATCATCGCAATCGGGAAATGAATGACCATGGGGTGCAAACGCCCCAACCAGTTGAAAAGCCGTTGCAGGAAGGTTTTTCCCTCAGGCGAATCATCGTGCATGTGGCCCATCGATGCCCCATCATGAGAACTGGCTTGCGTTGTTGCGGGCATGCTTTCCATCTGCATGTCAGCGTGCCCGTCTTCTTGATGCTCCGTTGAGGAATGCTCGGTTAGTGGTCCAGAGGCTTTTTCAACAGGTTCGTTTGCCGCCGCCGAGCCCGCCGAAATCAGAAGCGCTGCGGCAAACAGCGGAGTAAATTGTTTCTTGAAGGCCATTGGTTGTAATCCTGCCGATAATGTTGGTGGGAACAGCCGCGAGGCTGTCCTTCAGCATTATCTAGGCTAGGCCCGAATGCCTTTGGTCAGCTACGGATATCGTCACAGCCTTCCTGACGTGGCCTTTCGTCCGCAGGCCTTTCATGAACATTACAACGTTTTCATATATTCAGGCGGTCGAGTGCCGTTTTTGGAATATTGCCTCGAACCTTGCGGATGATAGCGTTGTAATGATTGTTACAGGTGCCTGATACGCAGGACAGGTGATGTCCAATATTTTGTTATGCCGGAAAAATGATTTGGTGCTTCGGCGAAGCCTATATCTCGCAATAAGTCGGGACGTTTGTGCTAAGACAACGCTCCTAGCGAATCTTTTGCCGGTAAGTGAGATAAGGCACACATATGAAACTGCTTCTGATCGAAGACGATAATGCAACTGCGGACTACGTTAGGCAGGGTCTCATCGAGCTCGGGCATGCCTGCGACCATAGCGAGACGGGAATTGACGGTCTCACGGCCGCGTTGACTAACAGTTATGATGCCATCATCCTCGACCGGAGCCTACCGCAACTGGATGGGCTTTCGGTGCTGCAGGCTCTTAGGGCCGAAGGCCGGACCGTTCCGGTGCTCATTTTAAGCGCGCTCGGTCAGGTCGACGACCGTATCCGGGGCCTAGACAGTGGCGCCGACGACTATCTTCCAAAGCCTTTTTCATTTCAGGAGCTCATCGCAAGGCTGTCTGCGATCATCCGCCGCAGTGAAGGGGTAGCCTCGACGACCGTTGTGCGCCAGGTTGCCGATCTCGAGCTTGATCTCCTGGCGCGTTCTGCGCGGCGCGGGGACCGCAATATAGAGCTGTTCGCCAAGGAATTTCAGATTCTCGACTATCTCGTGCGCCACGCCGGCCAGGTTGTAACTAGGACAATGATGCTCGAGGCCGTTTGGGATTATGGCTTCGATACGGGAACAAATGTAATCGATGTCCACATCAGCCGCCTGAGGTCCAAAATAGATCAGCCCGGGGAACGACCTTTGCTCCACACCGTGCGCGGAGCGGGCTACCGTCTCGATGCCCGATAGACGAAGGCAAACCCATGCGGCCGCATTCAGGGGGGCGTTGTGGGTTACCCTTGCCGCTTTGGTCGCGACAGTGACATCGCTGACCTTGCAATATTCGCGAACCATCAGCCTTCTCGACACCGAGGCGCAGCATATGGTGGGCGCCGAAATTACGGGCCTTGCCGACCGCTATAATGCGGGGGGTGTGTTCGAGCTAAAGCGGTTTGTCGATGCGCGTGCACAAAGCGGTGAACCAAGAGATTTTGTCTATGCGGTGGCTGATCCCAGATTCAAGGTTATTGCCGGTGACCTATCTTCCTGGCCACGCGACATGCGTCATGACGGATGGAACCGGGTAACCGTGCCGCTGCAAAGCGGGGGGAAAACCGTTGAACACGATATCGAGGCTCGAATTGTTCGTCTGAATGACAGTGGTCGCCTGCTCGTTGGACATCTTGCAAGCGGAAGGGCCCGGCTGCGTGAGCGCTTCATCGAGACCCTGATCTGGTCGATCGGCCTTACTGCGCTCATTGGATTGGGGTTGGGATGTTTGATTAGCCGTCGTGCTCTCCGTTTTGTTGGGCGGGTGAGCGATACCGGCGAACGATTTCTCGCAGGTGGACTTGACGAGCGTTTGCCGACAACCGGGAGGGGCGACGAATATGACCGACTGGCTGAAACCGTTAACGCCTGCTTTTCCGAGGTCGAACGCATGGTCGCAAGTTTGCGCGCTGCGACCGACGGGCTGGCACATGATTTGAAGACACCTATCACAAGGATCAAGGCTCGAATAGAACTCGCGACGCTCAGGGAGGCACCGATTGATCCGAGCATTCTTTTGGAAACGTCGCATGACCTCGATGCACTGCTTAAGCTTATCAACGATTTGTTGGGTCTTGCCCGAACGGAGGCTTTGACAGCTGAAGCGTTTGAGCGGGTCGATCTGGCCGAAGTCGCCAAAGAGGCCGTCAATCTTTATGAGCCGGTGGCTGAAAGCGAAGGATGCCGACTGGTCGGACATACGCAACCAGCGGTTGTTGAGGGTGTCAGACCTTTGTTGATGCAAGCTGTGGTCAACCTTATCGACAATGCGCTTAAATATGGAGGTGCCGCCGCCAATGTCGGCGTTTGGACCGAAACGTGCAACGGTCGGGTCATCCTTTCAGTGACGGACGATGGACCGGGCATTGATCAGGACGATTACAAAAGAGCTGTTGCACGGCTCACGCGATTGGACGCTAGCCGGACGACTCCTGGAAGTGGGCTTGGTCTATCGATCGTTTCGGCAGTTGCGCGCGCGCATGGTGGTACTTTGTCGCTACACGATAACCGCCCCGGCCTCAAGGTCATCATCAACCTCCCAGCTGTCGCGGGCTCGGGTGCCACACCCACTGCGCAAACTGCCGCAGTCTAATTGAAAAACGCAGCTTTAATGGCTTACGGCGGCTTTGTTAATCACTGCGTGAACCGTGTAGAGACCAGATCAAAACCACCTGCTTTGAGATCGGGCGACACCGACTGAGCTTATATCCAAGAAGATAGTGCCGTTTCCGCATTCCTGACAAGAAGAGGATAGAAAATTTACCTACGATCCTTGTCCTTCTGTTCTTTGTCTTGTTTTTGGTTTGATGAAGGCGCGTTATCGACCGGATGATCATGTGTTTCAATGCCGGCATAATGATTCAGCTGATCTCTGGAGATGTCGGCATTCTGTTCGGGCTCGCTGCAGCTGGCAAGACCTATACCGATAACGAAAACCACCCCCATTCGCGTGCATTTAGAGGTCATATTATGTCTCCTTGGTCATGCTGGATCACACTGCTGGCAAAATGTTTGTCCCTAAAATAATACGCACCGCATCGGCAAAACCCTCATGTTTCTGTGCGCCTAACCGCATTGCAGCGAGGGAAGCCCGAACGAGCAGCGTATAACCTTATAGAGGCACCTTTAATTCTAGGCCCAAGCGCATCTTGGCCGACAATCGTCCGGTGCTCGGTCTATCGAGGAGTGAATGCTCATGTCCATAAAATCGGCAGACCGTCGCCGGGAAGGTGATCCGGACGAAGCGTTTGACTGTATCGTGATCGGCGGCGGCCCAGCGGGACTGACCGCTGCGATCTATCTACAACGATTCTTGCGGCGCTGCTTGGTAATCGATGCTGGGTCGGGACGCGCAGCATCCATTCCGCGGTCGCATAACCTGCCGGGTTTCCCAGGGGGTCTGTCAGGTACCGAGTTGCTCGCCCGTCTGCAAACGCAACTCCACGAATTTGGCGGTGTCATTGAACAGGCGGAAGTTGAAAGTATCGGGTTGTTGAATAAAGATTTTGAGGTTTGCAGTGGTCGTGATGTATTTTGGTCGCGGTCAGTTATTCTCGCAACTGGCGTTGTCAATCACAAGCCGGATATGCCCGAGGCGATGCACGCCAGCGGCGTTTCTCGCGGTCTCATTCGCTATTGCCCGATTTGCGACGGATATGAAGCACGTCAATTGTCAATCGCGGTGTTAGGGGCTGATCGGCACGGTGCTGCCGAGGCCCTGTTTCTGCGCGCCTATGGGGCTCCAATTACATTGCTGGCACAACACTCGCTTGAACTTAAAGACCCCGATTTGCGAGATTTGGCGCAGGCTGGCATCAATGTTGTCGAGGAGGCTGTCGAAAATTTTCATCTTACCGCCTCGGCGGTCGAAGTGTCGTGGGTCAGTGGCAGGCGTCAATCTTTCGGCACACTTTATCCTGCTCTTGGATCAACGGCCCGGACCAAGCTGGCGGTCCAGCTCGGCGCGAAGTTGAACGATCAAAGATCCTTAATAACCGACCAGCACCAAAGAACTTCGATACGTGGACTTTACGCGATCGGTGATGTTGTCGAAGGCCTCGATCAGATTTGCGTTGCTGAAGGTCAGGCTGCGATTGCAGCAACTGCCATCCACAACGAATTGATCAAGCGCGACCGCTAGCCGTTTCGTGCCATTACTGGGGAGGCCTTTCGGTTGGGGATAAACCACCATGGCTGTCCTCGATTGCCGGACCTTTTCCCGCTGTGATCGAATTTCTCTCGTTATGTTGATGCCTCGCTCCCAATAATTCGACTGACTGTCATTACAGTATCCATCCGGCGGGGGCCGCCTTGTCTGGGTAGGTATTGAGCGCTCTTTAGCGTGCTCTTGTGAGCGCGCTTAGGAGTGGTCGATGGGTCAGGTGACGGTGTTTTCGGGGCCAGAGCGGCGCCGACGGTGGAGCGAGGAAGAGCGGCTGCGGATCCTGTCCGAGGCTTTCGCGCCGGGCGCCTGCGTTGCCGAGGTGTGCCGCCGTCACGATATTTCTTCGGCGCTGATCTATACGTGGCGGCGCAAGCTGCGCGAGGCAGGTGCGGCGCAGGAGGCCAGCGCGGCCGAGGCGTTGCCAGCGCCGGTGTTCGCCGAAGCTGTGTTGGACGAGGATGCGGTGGCAGTCAGCGCTGCCGAGCACCCCGCGATGATCATCGATCTGCCGCGCGGCAAGCGGCTCAGCATTTTCCCCGCGGCATCACCGGCCCTGGTCGCTGCCGCGCTGAAGGCCTTTCGATGATCCCTCCCGGCGCCCGTGTGTGGGTCGCGCTTGGCCACACGGATATGCGGAAGGGCATGCAGGGCCTGGCGCTGCTGGTGCAGCAGGGGCTCAAGCGTAATCCGCATGGCGGGGATCTGTTCGTGTTCCGCGGCCGCGCAGGCTCGCTGATCAAGATCATCTGGCACGACGGGATCGGCATGTCGCTTTATGCCAAGCGGCTCGAGAAGGGCCGGTTCGTATGGCCCTCGGCGAACGAGGGAACGGTGTCGCTGACCCCGTCGCAACTGGCCTGCATGCTCGAGGGGATCGACTGGCGCAACCCGCAGTATACGTGGCGGCCGGCGAGCGCAGGATAATCGTCGCAGACCCGCATTTTGCCCTTGCGATAGGGGGTGGATGATGATTCACTCGCCCTCATGGAAGCCGCCATTTCGCCTCTTCCGGACGATGTCGAAGCGCTCAAGGCGCTGGTGGTTTCCGCGCTCCAGAAGGCTGACGAAGCAGAGGCCAAGCTGGCCAACGCCCATGCCCGCGAGAGCGCCATCGAGGCGCTGATCGCCCACCTCAAGTTGCAGATCGCCAAGCTGAAGCGCGAGCAATACGGCCCCAGCGCCGAGCGCAGCCGACGCCTTCTCGATCAGATGGAGCTGCAGCTCGAAGATCTCGAGGCTGACGCCGCCGAGGATGATCTGGTCGCCGAGGAAGCGGCTGCCAAGACCACCACGGTCACCGCGTTCGAACGCAAGCGCCCGGCAAGGAAGCCGTTCCCCGAGCATCTGCCGCGCGAGCGTGTCCTCGTGCCTGCCCCCTGTTCCTGTCCGGCCTGCGGCGGAGATCGGCTCTCCAAGCTCGGCGAAGACATCACCGAGACGCTCGAGGTCATCCCCCGCTCCTGGAAGGTGATCCAGACGGTGCGCGAGAAGTTCTCGTGCCGGGGCTGCGAGAAGATCACGCAGGCGCCCGCTCCCTTCCATGTGGTCCCGCGCGGATGGGCCGGGCCCAGCTTCCTCGCGATGCTATTGTTCGAGAAGTATGGACAGCACCAACCGCTCAACCGCCAGGCCGAGCGGTTCGCCCGCGAGGGCGTGCCGCTCAGCGTCTCGACCCTTGCAGATCAGGTCGGGGCTGCCGCCCACGCGCTGATGCCGCTCTACAGGTTGATCGAGGCGCACGTTCTGGCCGCCACCCGGATCCACGGTGACGATACCACCGTGCCCGTCATGGCCAAGGGCAAGACCGATACAGCACGATTATGGGTCTATGTGCGCGATGATCGACCCTTTGCCGGGTCCGATCCTCCAGCTGCCCTGTTTCATTACTCGCGCGACCGGCGCGGCGAACATCCGCAGGCCCATCTCGCGGCATGGTCCGGCATTCTGCAGGCCGATGCCTATGGCGGCTACAACGAGCTCTACCGCGCGGGCCGCGACCCCGGACCCGTGCTCGAGGCTGGCTGCTTCGCCCATGCCCGGCGCAAGTTCTTCGAGCTGGCCGATGTTGTAAGCTCAGCCCGCAAGAAGAGCCGCGGTCAGCGCAGCAGCATGATCTATCCGATCGCGCTCGAGGCCGTGCAGCGTCTCGACGCCCTGTTCGACATCGAGCGCGCCATCACTGGCAAGAGCCCCGCCGAGCGGGTTGCCACCCGCCAAGAACTCAGCGCGCCGCTGATGGCCGAGCTCCACACCTGGCTTACCGAGCAGGTCGGCAAGCTATCGCGCGGCCATGATCTGACCAAGGCCTGCCTCTACATGCTCAAGCGCTGGGACGCGTTTACCCGCTTCCTCGACGACGGCCGGATCTGCCTCACCAACAACGCCGCCGAGCGCGCGCTGCGCTGCATCCCGCTCGGCCGCAAGGCATGGCTGTTCTGCGGGTCCGACCGCGGAGGCCAGCGTGCTGCTATCATCTACACCCTGATCCAGACCGCCAAGCTCAACGATGTCGACCCACAGGCATGGCTCGCCGATGTCCTCGCCCGCATCGCCGATCAACCGGCCACAAGGCTCGACGAGCTCCTGCCATGGAACTGGGCGCCACGCTCCGAAGCAATCGCAGCCTAAACCAAGCTACGCGCCGGTCGGCATCACGCCGCGGCACTCACCGGATGGATACTCATTACATCCCAAATTGGCTGTAACTATTTAGGTGCGTCCGTCGAACGTCTTCCAGCGAGCCAAAATATATCCAGCATGAGAATGAAGGCGGGAAGGGAAGAGCGTGCCATCAAACATATCGAGAATTATTCTTAGTCGATCCCAAGCTCGTGCCATGGCTTTCTGCTCGCTGGCAGCACTCGCTTTGTCGGGTTGTGCAACCTTCGATCCGGCTAGCGACAAACTTGAAATCGATCGTCTGCTCACCGAGCGCGGCGCGCCAAGCCTCGGTTGGAACCAGAAAGGGTCGGCCGAGGACGAGGCGGCAGTACAAGAGTGGCTTGCACAACCCTTAACGCGCGACACCGCAGTAAAGATCGCCGTGCTAAAAAGCCCCCGGCTGCAGCAACTCTATGGCGAGCTGGGGTTGGTGCGAGCTGATGTCCTGGAAGCCGTGCAGATCAGCAATCCACGCATCGGTATTTCCTCGCTGTCGCTGGAGAACGGGCCGGGCTCACAACTTGTTTTCGGCGTCGCGCAGCCGCTCGTCGATCTGCTCACTTTGCCGGTCAAGGCGAAGCTTGCACGTCTCGACTATGAGCGATCGCGTTATCAAATTGCTGCCGCCATTCTCGGCGTCTCGCTTGACGTCGAGTCCGCCTGGTATGGCGCTGTCGCGTCACAACAGGTCGCAGACATGCGCGCCGCCGTCGCTGAAGCGCTGCAGGCATCATCCGACCTGGCCCAGCGCTTTTACGATGCGGGCAATATCACCGAACTCGAGCTGAACCGTGAAAAGGCGGCAGCAAGTGAGGCGCGGGTCGATGCAGCCCGCGCTGGCGTCGCTGCGAAGATCGCACGCCTCGAACTTAACAATTTGCTCGGGCTGTCGGGTGAAAATGGTCGATGGACGAGCACGGCGGTGCTTTCGTTGCCGATTGCCCAAGAAGACGATTCTGCCACATTGCAGCAGATGGCACAGGCAAACAGTCTCGAGCTGCTTGCTGCCCGCAAGGGTGAGAAGGTCGCCGTTGGTGCTGCCAAGATCAGCCGCTGGTTTCGGCTACTGGGAACGACGACCATAGGTTATGAACGTGAGCGTGGAGTCGAACGCAGCGTCATTAAAGGACCAACGCTCGATCTGGAGTTGCCGATTTTCAACCAGAACGGTGCCGCAGTGGCGCGGTCGCGAGCCCAGTTACAATTAGCGCGCGCGCGGCTTTCTGCGCTCGAGTTGAATGCGGCTAACGCTATTCCTGCGGCAACCGAGCGGGTCCGTGTCTTGAGCGAGGTCGTGGACATCTATCGGACCGCACTGGTGCCTGAGCGCGAGACTGTCGCGCGCCAGAGCCAGCTCGAGCAGAATTTCGCGCTGATTGGCGCGTTCGAGGTGCTGGCCGCGCGCGCACAACAGTTCGATGCCTACCAAGCTTTTCTGGAAGCCGTGCGTGATTACTGGCTCGCACGCGTTGATTTGATGCGGTTGATTGGTAGCCGGCTGCCGAGCGAGGCAAATGCTTCTGAGCCGACGCAGTCCGTGCAGGATTATCTTAACCCGGCTACAAGTCCATCAGCGCCGAATGGGCATCACAATCATGGCGGAGCTTCAGCACCCGCAGCACTGCCTGCCGAACCGTCCCGCGAACAGGGGCAGGTTCTGCCGAACTCTGATGAAACATCTCCGGCGAAACACCACAACATCCCTTCTGCAACAGCAGATCCGGATGCGGCTTTACCGTCGCGTGAGATGCATGGTGGCGTTCAGACCGACGCCGCTGATCCGCCAAAACAGATAGAGGGAGAACCGGACCAATGACGACCCGCCGACAGATTTTGACATCGGGTGCGGGAGCAGCTCTTGGACTTGTGCTTGCAGGCCGCGCTTCTGCTCAGGACCACACAGCGCATGGAACTTTACCTGCAATGCCGATGGACAGTGAGAAAGGGCAGCCTCAAGTCGATCTGCCAGCGGATAAAACCAATATGCCGGCCGTTGCCCAAAACGTCAGCCAGGGCCGCGTTCGAACGCTGAACGGTTGGAGCCTTCCGCATCGCATGGTCGGCGGCGTCAAAGAGTTTCATCTCGTTGCAGAGGAAGTCAATCATGAGTTCGTGGCCGGCTCAAAGGCTAAATGCTGGGGTTACAACGGATCGACACCCGGCCCGACGATCGAGGCGGTCGAGGGTGACCGGGTCCGTATTCTGGTAACAAACCTGCTTGGCGAGCACACTTCGGTGCATTGGCATGGTCTCTTATTGCCCTCGGGAATGGATGGTGTGGGCGGTCTCACCCAGCCGCAAATCAGTCCGGGCGAAACCTTCGCATATGAGTTCACATTGCGCCAGCATGGCACCCATATGTACCATCCCCACGCCGACGAAATGACGCAGATGGCTTACGGCATGATGGGTCTTTTTGTCATTCATCCGCGCGTCGCCGAGCCTATAGATCGTGATTTCGCATTTCTGCTTCATAACTGGGCCTTGAAGCCCGGCACTTGGCGGCCGGACCCGTCAATAATGGTTGAGTTCGACCAATGGACATTCAACTCAAAGATGTTTCCGGCAATTGAACCGCTCGTTGTGCGAACCGGCGACCGGGTGCGCATTCGCGTTGGTAATTTGTCCATGTGGAACCATCCGATCCATTTGCACGGCGTTCAGTTCGACGTGACTGGCGGTGATGGCGGTCGCTGGCCGCGGGAGCGCTGGCGCCGCGAAGTTACCGAGATCGTGGCCGTCGGCCAGATGCGCGACATAGAATTCACAGCTGTAGCTGGAGACTGGGCGTTACACTGCCACATGGCCCACCACACGATGAACGCTATGGGTCATGGTATTCCGAACCAGACTGGTGTGGATCAGTCAGGTGTTGAAGCACGCATTCGCAAAATTTCGCCTGGCTTCCTTCCGATGATGCGAAACGGCATGGCAGAGCATCAGGAGCATACAGATGCGGGTCACCAGGGTCCCGTGAACACCGCACCGATGATGGCTGGTCAAGGGCAATTCGGTAATCTGGAAATGGGCGGAATGTTCACGGTAGTAAAAGTTCGGGATGATGTACTGCCTGGCGATTTTAGCGATCCGGGCTGGTATCAACATCCTGCGGGCACCGTCGCGCGCCGGATCAGTAGCGATCCTGCCTTTGGCGGGCCCATCAGGAAGTCATAAGCAAAGTATAGCCCGCAAACCTGCGATGCCCTTTTGGGGATCTCTGCCATTCGATCCTCTGATTCTTGCGTGGCCCAGAGGATCGATTTTTCTGGTTCCGACCGTCATCCGCCCGGAATGTCTTTTTCGCCGCACAGAATAGAGATCGAGCCGGTGATCGTGTTGATCTGTTTTATCTCCCGCACGTTCGAAAAGCCCGCCTCGATCATCAGGGGCACGAGCACGCCATCCGCGTTGGGCTGGGTGTCCGCCATGCCGTCCAGCTTCTGTATGGTTGCTCTGAAAAGCCGGCGCATCAGCCATGAGCGCTGTTCGCCGTAATCGGCGATGTACAGTCGGCCAGCTGTTCGGAGTATAGAGTGGATTTCGAGCAGAAGACGCAGTTTTTCATCGAGCGGCACCTGATGAAGAACGAGGCAGAGTGTCGCTAACGTAGGAGCCGGCCAATCTGCCGCTGTGTCTGCCGAGAACAGCCCCTGTGCGAACTCGGCCTTAATCGCCGCACGGCGCGCCTTCTTGCGGGCAATCGCTACTGCATGCCGGTCCGGATCGATGCCAAAATAGCTTGTCGCAGGGTTCTTCAGTGCCAACACAAGCGCAAGGCTGCCAGTCCCAGCCCCGATATCCAAAAGAATATCGCCGCTTTTGGGCGAGATGATTTCAACAAGCGCACTGCGCCAGACGCGTTCGCGTGTGGATAATCTGACCCCGGCATCATAAAAAGGCGTCAGGAAATGATGGCCTGCGGGCGGCGTGTATGTGCCAGGGTCCGGCATCAGTGGCGACGATCGGATTGCGACAGGCTGGTTTCCGAGTGCGTAGCCCTGAACGGCTCGGCAAGTTGCGCGAGGTAGGTTTTCGGAAAGTCAGCGCGGCCCGCAATGCCAATCTGTCCTGCCCGAATATGGTTGCTGGACCGAAATCTGGCTGTTCCCAAAAGGACGTCCCAAACGGTGAAGAAGAGCCCGAAATTTACATCGCCCTCCTCAGCCGACGCCAGATGGTGATGGCGGTGCACCGGAGCGACAGCCCAGAGATAAGCGAGGGGACCAATCCGCATGTCGACGTTGGAATGCTGCAGCTGGAGCTGAATCGCGACCGCGAAAGACCCGACGACTGCGATATCCTGCGGAATGCCCATCAAGAGCCAAGGCAAGGTGCCGACCGCAATCTCGATCAGTTGGTGGACTGGGTGTTTGAGAAGCCCATTAAACCCGTACATTCTTCGGACCGAATGGTGCACGGCATGGAAACGCCAGAGCAACGGGAATCTGTGACTGGCGAAATGGGCGAAAGTGATGCCTGCGTCCAACAAAAATATAGCCAGCACCACCTGCGCCCAGAAGGGTAATGATGTTGGCCAGACCGAAGGCCAGGGAACGACACTGGCAAAGAAGGGCAACATGAGAACGAGCAGCAGAATTGAGCTTTCGTTTATAAGAGCATGTGCCAAATCGCGCTTCGCATCCCCTTGATTGCGGTTCCACTGGATTTCAAACGGAGCGATACGCTCGGCAATCAGCGATGTCGCGATAGCTCCGACCAGCAACGCGATGAGCCACAAAGGCGACATCCCAGCGGAGACGAGCATCGCTGCACCCCCGACAAAAGTCAGAAAGTAAAGCGGGGCATAGAGAGTACGGAAAGCCAACACGAAAGCGCTCCTTGGAAATGTTGAGTGCTTCTCTTCGATCTACGAACCCTTGGTCTTGAACGTTTCGCTGACTGGTATCAGCGAATGACCGAGATCTCGAGCTGGGCGAGCCCAAGCGAGGGGGTGACACCGAACCACTCGACAAGACGGCGGGTAAAATGGGCCTGATCGGAAAAGCCCCCGGCAGCAGCCGCGTCCGCTAGATTGCGGAATTGCCCTAGTGCGTCAATTGCGCGCTGTAGCTGAAGCCACTGCAGCAATTTGGTTGTCGGCACGCCGAAATCGTGAACAGCAATTTCTCGCAGACGCGTTGTCGAAAGACCAACCGCTTGCGCAAGTGCTGTGGGACTGGAGCCGGGCTCGAGCGTGCCTAATGCGGCGGCAAGCCGGTGATCGATCGGGCTGGCTGAACTTTTTCGCAGATAGGTTCCCACCCACCGCCTAGCATCCTCGCTGCTACTTACCGCCCCAAGCGCCACCGCGTCTTTGGATGTCAAGCGCACCGGCGTTGCCTGCCGCACAAGATTCCTCATTCCGCGAAAAAGCGGATCGACATAAATGGTGCGAACGGCAACCCCTGCCGGCACCAGGCAATGCTTTGTGCCAGCGGGAACGATCACAGCCTGTCCCTGCTCAAGCTGCAAAGCATGCCGACCTTCAATCTTTATGGGAAACTCGAGCGCGAGGCTGATCTGATGCGCGATATGGCTGTGGGGTCTGTTGTCGCCCGTGCGCGCATCGAGCAAAGCCCAACCGACGCCAAGCGTCATCTTGCCCGACCACGAGGCTCCGGTTGCGTTCAAGGCATCGTCATGCTGGCCGGTGGTTCAAGCATCCCGAGCCATGCGATAAGGCCCAAAATCGCCAAGCCTGCTCCGGCTTCAAGCAAGAGGCTTGTTCTCAATGCGGCGACGGCTGTCGCGGTATTACCCTCTGGTAACACCATGCCCAAATCTGGGGTGAGACGCCACCGGTTCTTGGCCCCGAGAAACAGCATCGCGCCAACCAGCACAAGTTTCAGGACAAGCAACTGACCATAAGTGCTTTCGAAGACACTAGATATATTTGACAGGCCCACTAAAATCTGACCATTAATCATGCCAGTGATGACGATCACTGCCACGCAGATTGTGCCCACACGCGAAAAACTGTCCAGTGACCGATGCGCCACAGTCAGGCGGTCGCCCTATATACCATCATCGGGTGCTTGCAGTATCCTGAGGTGTCCGTCGTCAGAACATTTGGCACAGGTCGCGGCGTAAATTAGCGGAGTGCGGG
>NZ_LSIS01000009.1:0-4717 GCF_001556365.1 Blastomonas sp. CCH1-A6
ACCGCCAATATCGTGCGCGTCCATATTGCGGACGTGCTGCGCGCGAGCGCGGACGGCCTGATGCCTGGCGAGATCGTCGCTGCGCTCAAGCCCGGAGTCGATGCGCTGATCGCGGGGATGGACGATCTGCTCAATGCCGAGGCCCGGCTCCAGGCCGCGCGCCAGGCGCAGGATCTGACCGCACAGGGCGCCGCCCCGACCCACGCTGCGCATATCGTGCGATTGACCGGGCTCGACGGCGCCGCAGGCCTGGCCAATCTCGCCAGCCATAGCGGCACCGGCCCGCTGCCGCTGACGCACGCGTTCGCCGATCTCGGCGCGACGCTCGGCCTAGACTGGACGCAGATGACCGCCGCGCGCATGTCGCCCAGCGATCCGTGGGAGCGCCTGCTCGTCTCGGGCCTCGCCCGCGACTTCCAGCAGATGCGCCTCGACTTCTTGTCCAAAGCGCAGGGCGGCGATCCGCAGGATTATGTCGCCAACTGGACCGAAGCCAACCTGCCCCGCATCAAGCAGTTCCGCGGGCTGGTCGACCGGGCCCGGCTGGACGCCGCGCCGAGCGTCGCGATGCTGGCGCAGATCGCGAGCCAGGCGCGGATATTGCTGGGGCGGTAGGTTCGGCATGACCGGGGCTGCGTCGACCCGCGCAGCCCCGGATCACGCCGTCACGCCGGGTTATGCTTGGCGAGAAAGGCTTCGAGCTTTTTCAGCCAGTCTGCGAGATTGGCTGGGTCGTCAAACCCATGCCCTTCCTTTTCATAACTGACAAATTCGTGCGGCTTGCCCGCCGACTTGAGCGCGTGCACATAGGCGGCGGCCTGTTGCGGCGGCACGACGGTGTCCTCCTGCCCTTGCGCGATAAGTACCGGGCGGGTCAGTCTGCTGGCCTGTTTCAGCGGTGACACGCTGTCCATGTCGAAGCTGCTGTCCCCCTGGATGGTGCTGCGCCACCGCCGCAATCCGCTGCGGCTAAAAAACCGCGCATCATATTTCAGGATGCGGTCCCAATCGGTGACTCCGGCAAAGCTGGCCGCGCATCGATAGCGTTCCGGATTGCGCGTAACCGCCCAGAGCGCGGCATAGCCCCCATAAGAAGCCCCGACGACGCAAACGCGGGCGGCATCGACCATGCCCTGCTCCACCAGCCAGTCCATGCCATCGTCCAGGTCATCCTGCATCTGACGCCCTATCGCGCCTTCACCGGCCTTGGCATGCGCCTCACCATAGCCGCCCGACCCGCGGAAATTGGGCTGAAGCACGGCATAGCCGCGACTGGCGAGAAACTGCACCTCGGCATCGTAGCGAAGATCGTCGCGAATGCCGTAAGGCCCGCCGTGCGGCAGGATGACCAGCGGCAACCCCTTGGCCTCCCTGCCCTTCGGCAGGGTCAGATTGGCATGGATGGTGAGGCCATCGCGCGCCTTGTAGCTGACATAGCGGCTCGGACTCAGCCTGGCGGGACTCAAGGCCTCGTTGGTGCGGGCGAAGACGTCCATCTTGCCGAGCGCCTCGTCGAACAGATAATAGCTGCCCGGGTCGTTGGGTCCGCCGACATGGATGATCTTGACTCGCCCGTCGCGGCTGCGCGAGACCAGCGAGCCGTGGCGTGCCCCCAAGGCCTTGTCGATCGCTTCCTGAATTTGCTGCTGCGCCGGATCGAACCAGTGCACGCGCCTCCTCTCGTCGGTATAATAGACCGCCGATGGCGTACCATCCTCGTTCAGGTCGTAATCGCTGATATCGTGATCGGGGTTGCCGAAGACCAGCTCGCCGATGGTCTGCGTGGCATAGTTGTAGCGATACAGGGCGTATCGCCCCGTCTCCTTGGCCGAAAGCACATAGCCCTGGTCCGATCCGCTGATCACCCGGATCGCTTCAATCAGCCCTTTCTGTTCCTTGTCATCATAGCGGATGGTCGCAAGCTTGCGGAACCCCCCGCTGTCACCCTCGCGATAGTGCAGCGTCCAGCTGTCGCGGGCAAAGCTCATGCCCATGCGCACCACGCCGCGATTGTCGGCAAACCATTCCCATATGTCGCCATACGGATTCTGGACGGCCTCCATCTTGCCGTCGGCCAGCGTGACACGATAGACGGTCGGCCCGACATAAGGCGTCCGCTGCAGCGACAGCAGCGCCCATTCTCCCTCCGGATCGACGTAGATCAGGTCGTCGCCTTCCAGCCCCTGATAGTCACGGCCGATGAAGACCGGCTTCATGCTAGCGGTATCAGCGGTCAGCAGATAGGAGCGGCGCGCTTCGACATCGAAATAGCGGACGGTCTGCGACACGCTGATCAGCAGGCGATTGTTGCCCGCCCAGCGATACCAGTTGAGGTCCAGCCGCTCTGCCAGCGGGATGGAGTGCAGCTTGCCATCGGTGACGCTGCGGGTGGCCACGAAGGTCCGCCCCCCGGTCTGGGTGGAGAACAGGATGTTCTGGCCATCGGGCGAGAGCTTGGGGCCGTTGATCAGTGGCAGCTTGGCAAAAAGCTCCGCCGAATAGGGCGCGGCCGTTCCCGAATCCGCGGTGGCCGTCTCTTGAGCGCTCCCCTGAGCGAAAGAAGGCGAACACAACCAGGCCAGCGCCAGAGCGCCCGCGATTTCAAACCCACGCAATGCAACAGCTCCCCAGCCTTATCCAACGAATAAGGCTAGGGAATTCTGCCCGGGCATTGCAAGCGGACTTGCATCCATATCGGATGCAGGTCGGACTTACGCCGCTTCCTTCTTCCGGCTCTGCTTCTTGCGCTCGTTCGGGTCGAGGAAGCGCTTGCGCAGGCGGATGGTCTTGGGGGTCACCTCGACCATCTCGTCGTCGTCGATATAGGCGATCGCCTGTTCCAGGCTCATCAGGCGCGGCGGGGTCAGGCGGATGGCGTCGTCCTTGCCGGTCGAACGGAAGTTCGTCAGCTGCTTCGACTTCATCGGGTTGACCTCGAGGTCCTCGGGCTTGGCATTCTCGCCGATGATCATGCCCTCGTACACGGGCACGCCCGATCCGATGAACAGGCTGCCGCGATCTTCCAGCGCGTTGAGCGCATAGCCCACGGTGTCGCCGGTGCCGTTGGAGATCAGCACGCCGACCGGGCGGCCAGCGATCGGACCCTTGTACGGCCCGTATTTCTCGAACAGGCGGTTCATGATGCCGGTGCCGCGCGTGTCGGACAGGAATTCGCCGTGATAGCCGATCAGCCCGCGCGAGGGAGCGCTGAAGGTGATGCGGGTCTTGCCGCCGCCCGACGGACGCATGTCGGTCATCTCGGCCTTGCGCAGCGCCATCTTCTCGACGACCGTGCCGGAATGCTCGTCGTCCACGTCGATGACGACGGTTTCATACGGCTCGGTGCGGTTGCCGCTCTCGTCCTCGCCGAACAGCACGCGCGGACGCGAGATGCCGAGCTCGAAGCCTTCGCGGCGCATCGTCTCGATCAGCACGCCGAGCTGCAGTTCGCCGCGCCCGGCAACCTCGAAGCTGTCCTTGTCCGCCGATTCGGTGACCTTGATCGCGACGTTCGATTCGGCTTCGCGCATCAGGCGGTCGCGGATCATGCGGCTGGTCACCTTGGTGCCCTCGCGGCCCGCAAACGGGCTGTCGTTCACCGCAAAGCGCATCGACAGGGTCGGCGGATCGATCGGCTGCGCGTGCAGCGGCTCGGTGACGGAGGTATCGCAGATGGTGTTGGCGACGGTCGCGGTGGTGAGGCCGGCGATCGAGATGATGTCGCCCGCGCTTGCCTGTTCGACCGGAACGCGCTCCAGCCCGCGGAACGCCATGATCTTCGAGGCGCGGCCCGCTTCGACGACATTGCCTTCGGGGTCGAGCGCGTGGATCTGCTGGTTGGTCTTCACCGTACCGCTGGCGACCAGGCCGGTGAGGATGCGGCCGAGGAAATTGTCGCGGTCGAGCAGCGTGACCAGGAACTTGAACGGACCGTCGGGGTCGGCGCTGGGTGCGGGCACATGGCCGACAATCTTCTCGAACAGCGGCTGCAGCGTGCCTTCGCGCACCTCGGGGTTGTCGCCGCAATAGCCGTTGCGGCCCGAGGCGAAGAGCACGGGGAAATCGAGCTGCTCGTCATTGGCGTCGAGCGACACGAACAGGTCGAACACCTCGTCGAGCACTTCCTGCGGGCGGCCATCGGGACGGTCGATCTTGTTGACGACGACGATGGGCTTGAGGCCGAGCGCGAGCGCCTTGCCGGTGACGAACTTGGTCTGCGGCATCGCGCCTTCGGCAGCATCGACCAGCAGGATCACGCCATCGACCATCGAGAGGATGCGCTCCACCTCGCCGCCGAAATCGGCGTGGCCGGGCGTGTCGACGATGTTGATGCGGGTCTTCTCGCCGGCATTGTCCCACTCGATCGAGGTGCACTTGGCGAGGATGGTGATGCCGCGTTCCTTTTCCAGGTCGTTCGAATCCATCGCGCGCTCTTCGACGCGCTGGTTGTCGCGGAAGGTGCCGGACTGGCGGAACAGCTGGTCGACAAGGGTGGTCTTGCCATGATCGACGTGCGCGATGATGGCGATATTGCGAAGAGACATGGAAATAGCCTGTATCAGGGGGATGGTCGCGGACACGCCGTCCACCGGCACGCCTGTTGCTGGCGCGCCCATAGCCCAAGGGGTGCTGCAGCGCAACAACTAGCGCGTGGGGGGTTGCGGGCGGCAGGCGCCGAGGGGTAGCAGCCCCCCTCTCCCCTCCCGCCTGCAAGAGG
>NZ_LSIS01000099.1:0-1067 GCF_001556365.1 Blastomonas sp. CCH1-A6
CGTAAGCGATGTTTTCAGGTCACGTCGATCCAAGGCATGAGGTCGCCGACGCCGTTTGCTGGATGACCATGGGCGAGCTTGGTGAGCGTCTCGGTCAGCCATGTGTGCGGGTTGATGCCGGCGATCTTGCAGTTCTCGATCAGCGTGGCGATAACCGCCCAGTTGTCGCCGCCCTCGTCGGAGCCCGCGAACAGGGCATTCTTGCGGTTGAGGGCCAGAGGTCTGATCGACCGCTCAACGGTGTTGGTATCGAGCTCGACGCGGCCATCATCAAGGAAGACGGTGAGCCCGTCCCAGCGGCTGAGCGCGTAGCGTATCGCTTCGGCCAGCTTGCTCTTGGTACTGACCTGACGGAGCCGAGCCTCCAGATAGTAGTGCAGATCAGCGACGATGACGCGGGCGTGCTCGTTGCGGACTGCGCGACGATGATCGGCATCGGTGCCGCGAACCTCGCTCTCGACGGCATATAGACCGGCGATCCGCTGCAGCACCTCGGTAGCAACCGGTGACTTGTCGGCGAGATCGAAGAACTTGCGCCGGACGTGTGACCAGCAAAACGCGAGAGTGATCTGCTCCTGCCGCTTGGCGAGCGCTGTATATCCGCCATAGCCGTCGACCTGCAGGATGCCTGCAAAGTCCCCCAGATGCGCTTCGGCGCGCTCGCTCTTGCGGTCGGCCGCATAGACATAGGCCATCATCGGCGGATCGATACCGCCCCATGGGCGATCATCGCGGGCATACGCCCATAGCTGGCCGGTCTTGGTCCGCCCTCGTCCTGGATCGAGCACTGGCGCTGTCGTCTCGTCGGCAAACAGCCGCTCGGATCGTCGCAGTCGTTCCAGGATATGGTCCCGCAAGGGGCGAAGATACCATGCGGACCGCCCGACCCAGTCTGCAAGGGTCGATCGATCCAACTGGATGCCCTGCCGAGCATAGATCTGCGCCTGCCGATAAAGCGGCAAGTGATCGGCATACTTGGCAACCAGCACCTGGGCGATCAGGGCTTCGGTGGGGATGCCGCCTTCGACAATACGAGCCGGTGCCGGGGCCTGGACGACCGCGCTCTC
>NZ_LSIS01000100.1:0-4811 GCF_001556365.1 Blastomonas sp. CCH1-A6
TTCGCCCGCCATCAGCGCGGCAATTTCGGGATTCTTGCGCAGCGCGAGGATCGACTGGCGGGTCTGCGGATCGTCGACACGGTAGCGGCCGCGCCCGTCGCGCTGAATGGCGTTGGCGGCCCAGTCCAGCCCGTGCTTGTATCCGTGCTTCTCGACAACGCCGAGCCAGCTCTGGTCGATGAACTGGTACAAGCCGGTCGCCGACGAGGTTCCCGCCTTGGCATTGGGGTTGAGCCCGCTTTCGATGCGCGCCTGGCCCATGAGATAGTCGAAATCCACGCCCGTGCGCTGCGCAGACGCGGCAATCGCGCGGGTGACGCGATCTCCTGCATTGCTGACACTGCCAAGATACGAGGACAAAACGGCTCTCCAGAGTTACTGGAGACGTTCACAGCAAAAGCTGTGCCAATTTGGGGATGCTGCCGCCCTTGCCCGCAGCTGCCGTCGATCCTCTCCCCTCCCGCTCGCAGGAGGGGCAGGTTCAGCCTGCTGAACCGGGGTGGGATAGGAGCACGACCGGTGGCGCTAGCCCACCCCGCCCTTCGGGCACCCTCCTGCACGCGGGAGGGGAGAGGCGATGCGCGTCATGGCAGATTCGCTCGAACGGAAAGCCCTCCCCCTCGATGGGGGAGGATTTCGTACAGCGCACAAACAAAAAGCCCCCCGCCCGCTGGGGGCGAAGGGCCGAATGGAGGTCTTTCGGGGAGAGTATCAGCGCCGGGCGGGGCGGCCTGTATAGGTCGCGACCGTCTGTTCGCCCTGGATCGCGGCGACGCGGCGCTCGACATGGTCGCGCAGGAAGCGCAGGCGCTGCGCGGCAGCGGCATTGTACTTCATCAGCGTTTCCAGCTGGCTGCGGGTGCTGGCATCGGCGCGCAGCACACCCTGGGTGCGCAGGGCATCGGTGATCCCGCCCAGATCGCGGGTGTGCGCGATCATGGCTTCGGTGTCTCCGGCGTCCAGCGCGGCGATCAGCGCGGTTTGCGTGTCCGCAAAGCGCTCAAGCAGTTCGCCCTGCATCAGTTGAGCGATGCGCCGAGGTCGAGTTCGATCATCTTGGCGGCAAGCTTTTCCGCGTCGATGACATAGCTGCCATTGGCCAGCGCATCGCGGATCGCGGCGACGCGGCCTTCGTCGATCGGCGCAGAGGCGGATGCGGTCTGCAGGAAGCTGCTCACCGACACCGCTTCACGCAGGGTATTGTCGGTCGCAGCCGTGGCCGCGCTCGCGCCAACGGTCTTTTCGGTGCTGCCGCCCTTGCGGGTCGCACCGACGATCGGGCTGCCATAGGCATTAATGCGGGACATGGTGTAAAGACCTCGTTCTAGCATGACTTACGTCCTTTAACGGCCTTGGCAGCGGTTGCTTAAGGCGATTTTTTGACAAAGGGTTAACGCGATCTTGCTCGCGCTGGTAAACGGCTCAGTTACTGAGGATCGTGGCGCGGCCCGGTTCGACGATGCGCACGAATATGGGCTTGCCCCTGGGATCGTCGCGCACCGGAATGACCTCGCCGACGCGTCCGTCCTTGTCGGCGATCATCACGCGCGAAAGCGAGAACATCGGCCGGTCGACGGTGAGCAGGATCGGCTCGCCGCGCTTGACGGCCTCGGCGCCCTGCCCTGCCAACGCCCTGGCCTGACCCGGACGCGGGGCGACGGCCTGCTCGCGCTCGGCGGCCAGATCGAGCGGCACGCGGATACGCCAGCCGAGCGCGGGGCAGCGCACGGCGGCTGCGCCCAGATCAGGTCCGGTGACCTCAAGCGCAACCGGGCAGGCCTTGAGCTTGAGCCGACGATCCACCGGCGCGCGCGCGCCGCCAGGCTCGCCGATGCCAGCGCCCATGGTCGCGGCAACCAGCACGTCGATCTCGTTCAGATCCTGGATGGCTTGCGCCTGTGCCTGGACGCTCGCCGAGGATGCCAGCAGGGGCGCGGCAAGGCCTAGCGCCAGAAATGTTTTGCGAACGGGCATGAACGGTCCTTTGATGACTGTGCCTCGATCACAGCAAGGTCCGTGCCAGAAACTCAGCGCTCGGCCGCATCGCGGGCGCGGATCGTGATGAGCACGGTTCCGCCCGCTGCCGTCTCCCCTTCGCCAGGTCGCGCCAGGTCCGGTAGCATCGCACCATCGCCAACGCCCTGTTCGGCCAGGACGCGCATGATCGCCGCCGTCCGCGCCGCCGCCAGTTCCCAGCGATCAAGCCGCGAGCTGCGGTTGGCCGCCACCACGGGAACGGCAATGGCGAATTCCGCCTGCCGATTCTTGCCGCCAAGCGCGGCAACCGCCTGCCTGCCCCCTGCCGTCAGCCGCGCCTCCTGAGGTTCGAACAAGGTGGTCAGCTTCAAACGGACCTGCTGCGCGCGCGCCGCCTTGTCTTGGCCGAAGCTTTCCGAAAACGCGTCGGCCACGGCGGGGTGGCGATCGCCGACGCTGGCGATCATCGCCATCACGCCGGTCATGATCAGCGCAAGGTCCAGAAACGACAATGTGGTGCGCTGTGCCGGCGTCATATATGTTCCACCGGACGCGGCGGCTGCGCCTCTGCCTCTTCCTTGCGCTTCTGTGCGGCGGCGATGTCGGCATATTCGCGTCGGCCGATATCCACCAGGCGTCGTGCGGCATCCTCTTCCCAGTGGGTCTGTTCGCCGGCGATGCGCGCCAGGCGCTGCGCGATCGGGCCCGCGATCACGTTGGCGAGCACCAGTCCATATAAGGTGGTGAGTAATGCGACTGCCATCGCGCGGCCGATCGAGGCGGCATCGCTGACATTGCCGAACAGCAGGATCAGCCCGATGACGGTGCCGAGCATGCCCATGGCGGGCGCGCAATCGGCGACATTTTCCCAGAAGCGTACCATCGCGGTCAGGCGCGCGCGGCGCTGCGCCGCCAGCCGGACGATCGCAGCCTGAAAGCCGTCGAGCGACCGGTGGTTGGCCATCGCGTCGGCGGCGGCAGACACGAACGCCCCGCCCGACTTCACGCGGTCGGCGCAACTGATGCCGCGGCTTTCGACCATATGCTCGATGCGCAGGACCGCGCGATAGCCGTCATCGGCCTGTTCCTGCACCTTCAGCCACAGTTCGCGGCGCAATGCGGAAAAGCCGCTCAGCGCAGCCGACGTACCGTTCTGTGCCCAGGCGACGGCAAAGCTGGTGCCCACCACGCCCAGCAGCGCGGCGGGATCGATAAAGGCGGCAATCGACATCGCGTATCCGTTCAAACCCCCGATTGCCCCCGGCACAGCGGCAGAAAATTGCCGCCTGACTGGCAGTTAATTGCCACCCCCTCCACGGATCGTTGACGCATGACCAGGGGCCATCCCGTCCGGAACCCCGGATTTCCGGCATTTCCATCAATTGGCACAGGCTTTGCTTCTCCCTTGGGCGACGCACTCTGTCCATCGCTTAGGACGGCAGATGCAGCCACAGTTTAAGAGGAATGGTCCCATGGGGGCAGACAGGCTTTTCGGAATGCACGGCACGGCGCTGCAGCTGCGATCGCAGCGGCTGTCGATGCTGGCATCGAACATCGCCAATGCCGGAACGCCCGGATACAAGGCGCGCGACCTGGACTTCGACAAGGCCATGCAGCGCGTGCAGAGCGGCGACACGCTCGACGCGGCGCTCGGCGAGAATGCGGGCTATCGCATTCCGCTGCAGCCCTCGATGGACGGCAACACCGTCGAGCTGTCGACCGAGCAGACGCTGTTTGCCGAAAACGCCATCGGCTATTCGACCACGCTTTCCTTCCTCGAGGGCCGCGTCGCGACGCTGACCCGCGCGATCAAGGGAGAATAAGCCATGCCCGGTCCCATGAGCGTCTTCGACATTTCGGGCCGCGCCATGTCGGCCCAGCTGTCGCGACTGAACACCACCGCATCGAACCTGGCCAATGCCCGCACCACCTATGCGAGCGAGAAAGAGGCCTATCGCGCGATCAAGCCGGTGTTCAAGACCATCGAGGAACGCCCCGGGGTCGCCACCGTCCAGGTCGAAAAGGTCGTCCAGTCGGACATCAAGCCGGTCAAGCGGCACGACCCCACCAATCCGCTCGCCGATGACGAGGGCTATGTCTGGGATGCCGGGGTCGATGAGACCGCCGAGCTGATCGATATGCTCGAGACCGCCCGGCAATATCAGAACAACGTGCAGGTGATGCAGACCGCCAAGTCGCTGATCCTCGATACCGTGAGGATGGGCAAATGACGACCGTCACCAATGACTTCGTTTCGCAATACCAGAAGCAGACCGCGAGCGTCCCGAGCGCGAACAGCAAGGAATCGCTGGGCCAAGCCTCGTTTCTGAAGCTGATGACCGCGCAGCTCAAGTTCCAGGACCCGTTCAAGCCGGTCGAGAACAAGGACATGGTCGCGCAGATGGCGCAATTCAGCCAGGTCGCGGGCATTTCCGAGATGAACGCGTCGCTCAAGGCCATTGCCGGATCGTTCGGCACCTCGCGCCTCGCTGAAGCCGCCAATTTCATCGGCCGGTCGGTGCTGCAGGATGGCGACACCGCCTATGCCGATGCGCAGGGCCGCTATTCCGGCGAGTTCAACCTGGCCAATGCGGCGAGCAACGTCTCGCTCGAATGGCTCGATAGCGCGGGCAATGTCGTCCACACCCAGGAGATGGGCAATCTGCCCGCGGGCCGGATTCCTTTCCAGCTCGTCAGCGAGGACGACCAGGGCAACCCGGCCGATATCGGCCCGCTCAAGGTGCGCATCAAGGGCGCCGCCGCCTCCACCGTTTCGACATGGCTGCCGGTGACGGCGGTCGAATCCAGCAGCACGGGTGCCGACGCCCTGCTGG
>NZ_LSIS01000101.1:0-8107 GCF_001556365.1 Blastomonas sp. CCH1-A6
CTTCTGGCCGCAGCACCGGTCGCGGCCCAGCCCGTGCCGGGCGCGGACGGTTTCATCACCCTCGGCACGATGGGCGGCCCGGTGCCTTCGCCGGACCGGTCGCAGCCCGCCAACGCGCTGGTGCATCAGGGCAAGGTCTATCTGGTCGATGCGGGCGACGGCACGGTGCAGCAGCTCGCGCGTGCCGGCATCCTGTTGCCCAGGGTGCGCGCGGTGTTTCTCAGCCATCTGCATGCCGATCACACCGGCGGGCTTTCCGCCGTGCTCGCACTGCGCAACCAGACCAACCAGCGCGATCCCATCACCGTTTATGGTCCTCCGGGCACGCGCGAACTTGTCGCCGGCATGGTCGCCTCGATGCAGCCCGCCGCGCGCGTCGGCTATGGCATTCCCGGCCAGCCCTGGGCACCGCCTGCTGACACGGTGCGGGTGATCGAGCTGAGCGATGGCGAGCGGATGGCGGTCGACGGATTCTCGGTCACCGCCGCGCAGAATTCGCATTACGATTTCGCGCCGGGAAGCCTTGAGGACCGCAACTACAAATCGTTCAGTTTCCGCTTCGATCTGGGATCGCGCTCGATCGTCTATACCGGCGATACCGGGCCCAGCGCGGCGGTGGAGAGGCTGGCCAAAGGCGCGGACCTGCTGGTCAGCGAGATGATCGACATGGGCGGCACCATGGCCAATGTCGCGCGCAATTCGCCCGACATGCCGCCGCAGGCGAAGCAGCAGCTCGAACAGCACCTGTCCACGCACCATCTGACGCCTGATGCAGTGGGCCAGCTGGCATCGCGGGCAGGGGTGAAGGCGCTGGTGATCACGCATTTTGCCGCAGGCACGCCCGATCCGGAGCGGACCAAGGGCTATATTGCCGAGATCAGAAAGCGCTTCACCGGTCCGGTAACGCTCGCCAACGATCTCGACCGCTTCTGACCCGGCCTCAGTCGGCCCAGTAGAGCCGCATCGGATTGGCGACGAGCAGCTTGTGCTGCAGCTCTGCCGTGGGCGCGATTTCGGGGATGGTGTCGACCAGATGCCCGTCATCGGGCAGCACCTTTTCCATGTTCGGGTGCGGCCAGTCGGTGCCCCAGAGCACGCGGTCGGGATAGGCCTCGACCAGTGGGCGTACCGAACGGACGAAATCGGCATAAGGCGGGCCAGCGGCATCGAGCCGGTCGGCGCAGGTGACCTTGGTCCAGATGTCGTCGCGGGTGTCGAGCAGGCGGCGGAACGCGGTCATGTCCGCGCCGTCCGGCCCCTGGGTGACATCGGGACGGCCCATATGGTCGATCACGATCGGCACCGGGATCGCGGCGAGAAAGGGCTGCAATTCCTCGAGAATGTCCGCCTCGAAATAGACCACGACATGCCATCCGAGCCGCTCGATCCGCCGTGCGACATCGAGGAACTTGTCCTTCGGCGCATCGTCGACCAGCCGCTTGAGGAAGTTGAACCGCACCCCGCGAATCCCGCCTGCGTGGAGCGCATCGAGCTCCGCGTCCGAGATCGCCGGATCGACCACCGAGACCCCGCGCGCGCGCCCGTTCGACCGGGCGATGCCGTTCAGCGTCGCGCTGTTGTCCGTCCCGTGGCAGCTCGCCTGGACGATGACGTTGCGCTCAAAGCCCAGATGATCGCGCAACGCGAATAATGCGTCGGGTCCGGCGTCCTGCGGCAGATACTTCGCCTTGGGGCTGAACGGGAACGCCGCCTGCGGGCCGAAGACATGGCAATGCGCATCGACCGCGCCCGGCGGCGGGGTGAAGCGCGGCTTGCTCGGCGCGAGGGTCCAGCTACGGATCCGGCCATCGACGTCGGTGGTGCTCATGCGAAAACCTCTCCATCCATCAGCTTGCGCGCGGTGCGCAGCATGCCCGCCTCTACCGGCTGGCCGTTCTCGTCGACGGTGACGATGCATTCGGTGACGCCGGTCGGGTGCTCGACGCCCAGCGTCTTGGTCAGTCCATCGGGGACTGCAGCCACCTTGGCCGCGGGCGATCCCTCGATCAGGCAGGCGGTCGCGACGCTGACCGCGCCGAGCACGCCGATCGAGGCATGGACGCGGTGCGGGATCAGCGAGCGTACCGCGATCGCACCGCCTTCGCGCGGGGCAGCGACGAGCATCATCTTGGGCACCGATTTGGCCGATACATCGCCCAGGTTCATCAGCGGCCCGGCCTTGAGGCGGATCGCTTCGACTTTCGCCTTCATTTCCGTATCGGCATCGAGCGTGTCGCGGTCCTCATAGCCGGTGATGCCCATATCCTCGGCGGCGATGACGACGCAGGGCATGCCGTTGTCGATCATCGTCACCGCGACGCCATCGATCTCGTCGACGCGGTTTCCGGTGGGCAGCAGCGCGCCGCAGGACGAGCCAGCGGTATCGCGAAAGGCGAGCGGAATGGGCGCGGCGGTGCCGGGCACGCCGCTGATCACGGCATCGCCGTCATAGCGCACCGTGCCGCCGGGGGTGGCGACGCTGGCGACGGCGACCTGGCCGGTATTCTCCATGAAGATAGCGACGCGGGTGACATCGCCGCTCGGCTCGACCAGCCCGCGCTCGATCGTGAAGGGGCCGACACCGGCCAGGATATTGCCACAATTCTGCGCATCGGTGACGATCGCCTGGTCGACGAACACCTGCAGGAACAGGTAATCGACATCGACGCCGGGGCGATCGGACTTGCTCACCACCGCGACCTTGCTGGTCAGCGGGTCCGCGCCGCCCATGCCGTCGATCTGGCGCGGGTCGGGCGATCCCATGACGCGCAGCAGGAACGCGTCGCGCTCCGCGGTGTCGGCGGGCAGGTCGTCCTTGAGGAAATAGCCCCCCTTGGACGTGCCACCGCGCATCCACATGCAGCGGGCCTTCGCGATGGCAGGGGCGGCGTCAGACATATTTCAGCCCCATCTCGGCCAGCCTGGGGCGCATGTTGTAGATGTCGAGCCCCAGCTCGCCCGCCGCCAGCCGCTGGCGCTTGGCCTCTTCGGCGGCCTCGCGCGCCTGCGCCTTTTCCAGCACCGCCGCGGCATCGGCGCGCTTGACCACGCACACGCCGTCGTCATCGGCGACGATCACATCGCCCGGCTCAACGCCTGCGCCCGCGCAGACGATCGGCACGTTGACGCTGCCCAGCGTGTTCTTGACCGTGCCTTGCGCGAACACCGCCTTGGACCAGACCGGAAAGCCCATCTGCGTCAAGTCGCGCACGTCGCGCACGCCGGCATCGATCACCAGCCCCCGGCAACCGCGCGCCATCGCGCTGGTCGCCAGCAGGTCGCCGAAATAGCCATCGACGCACGGGCTGGTCGGCGCCAGCACAAGGATGTCACCAGCCTGCAACTGCTCGATCGCGACATGGATCATCCAGTTGTCTCCGGGAGGGGCGGAGATGGTGACGGCATTGCCCGCGATCCGTGCGCCCGCATAAATGGGCCGCATATGGTGCGCCAGCAGGCCGATCCGGCCCTGCGCCTCGTGCACGGTGGCGACGCCTGCGCTCCCAAGCCCATCCACCACCGCAAGATCGGTGCGTTCGATATTCTGGACGACAATTCCCATGGCGATGCTCCTTGTGCTGCTGCCGTGGCCCCGCGCACCGGTCTCATGCCAATCCAGATTGTGGACGGGTAATAAGTTTTTGCTATGTGTTGCATCCATGATCCAGCCTTTCGATCTCAATCTGCGCCATCTGCGCGCGCTGGTCAGCGTCGTTGCGCTGCGCAGCCTCAACCGCGCGGCCGAGGCGGCGGGGCTGTCACAACCGGCGCTGACCCAGGGCATGGCAAAGCTCGAGCGCCAGCTGGGCGTGCTGCTGTTCGACCGCCATTCGGGCGGGGTCGAACCGACCCTGGCGGGCGAGGCGCTGTCCGAACGCGTCGAGCGGGCGTTCGTGCATCTGGCCGCTGCGGTCCGGCGGCAGGGCAGGGCGGGCACGCGCGGCTTTTCGCGCCCCGAGCAGCTGATGACCGCCACCCAGCTTCAGGCGTTCCTGCATTTTGCCGATGCGCAGGGCTTTGCCGGCGCCGCGCTGGCGAGCGGGCTTTCGCAACCCGGCATCCATCGTGCGGTGCGCGAGCTCGAACAGATCAGCGGGCAGGTGCTCACCGAGCGGCGCGGGCGCGGCATGGCGCTGACCCCGGCAGGCCGGGCGATGGCGCGCGGCGTTCGCCTCGC
The DNA here is from genome assembly GCF_001556365.1 of Blastomonas sp. CCH1-A6. NCBI lineage: Bacteria > Pseudomonadati > Pseudomonadota > Alphaproteobacteria > Sphingomonadales > Blastomonadaceae > Blastomonas > Blastomonas sp. CCH1-A6. Next base: position 4,178 of record NZ_LSIS01000101.1, read on the forward strand.
CTCGGGCGAGCTTGCCGCGGGAATCGCTGAAGCGCTGGGCGAGGCGCATCCGGCCACCCGCATCGCCATCGGCGCGATGCCGCTCAGCCGCGCGCTCGTCGTGCCGCGCGCGATCGCGCGCTTTCTGGACGATTGTCCTGGCACGGTGGTCGACGTGATCGAGGGCTCGTGGCGCGAGCTGATCGATCCGCTGCTCGATGGCGTCATCGATGTGACCATCGGCGCGCTCCGCGACACGCCCCCGTCCGATGTCGAACAGGTGCCGCTGTTCACCGATCGGCTCGCAGTGTTCGCGCGCAAGGGCCATCCGCTCGCCGGGCGGCGGGTCGAGCTCGCCGAACTGCAGGCGCAGTCCTGGGTGGTCGGGCCGCAGGGGACCCCCTTGCGCGCGCACTGGCAGGCGCTGTTCGCGGGCGACCCGCCGCCGGTGCCGGTCGAATGCGGGTCGGTGATGGTGATCCGCGGCCTGATCATGCAAAGCGACCTGCTAACGCTGCTGTCGCCCGACCAGATCTCGGTCGAGCTCGAGGCCGAGATGCTGGTGCGGATCGATGTCGATCTGCCCGGCAGCGTGCGCACGATCGGACTGACGACGCGGCGCGGCTGGCGACCGACCCAGGCCCAGCAGCGGCTGATCGACCTGATCCACCTGGCGTCGCACGAAACCAGACTTCACGAAAACCAATAAGCGGCGGCGCAATTGGATTGGTGGCGGGGGCGTGCCATCGCCTAGGCCGCTGGCATGACGTTCAGTGCGACCTTTATCGGCTTTGGCGAAGCGGGCAGGGCCTTTGCCTGGCCCGGCGCGCGCGCCTTCGATCGCAAGACCGACAGCCTGTCGGATCATGCCGCCATGCTCGCCGCCTATGCCGAAGCAGGGGTGCATGGCGAGGAGGATGTCGCCATAGCGCTCGCGGAGGCAGAGGTCGTGCTCTGCCTGGTTACGGCAGATCAGGCGGTTGTAGCCGCGCGCGATTATGCGCCGATGCTGCGATCCGGCGCGCTGTGGCTCGACATGAACAGCATCGCCCCCGCCAGCAAGGCCGAGGCGGCGACGACGATCGAGGCCGCGGGCGCTCGCTATGCCGATGTCGCGGTGATGGCTCCCGTGCTGCCCCAGCGCCGCAACGTGCCGCTGCTGGTCTCCGGCCCGCATGCCGCCGACGCTGCCGAGGCGCTGCGCGCGCTGGGCTTTGCGCAAGTGTCGATCGCCGGGGACGCGGTCGGTCAGGCGAGCGCGATCAAGATGATCCGCTCGGTGATGGTCAAGGGGCTCGAGGCGCTCTCCGCCGAATGTGCGCTCGCAGCAGCCCAGGCGGGCGTGCTCGATGCCGTCACCGCCTCGCTCGATGCCAGCTGGAAGCCTCAAAGCTGGGCCGAGCGGTTCGATTACAATCTCGACCGGATGATGGCGCACGGGCTGCGCCGCGCCGCCGAGATGGAAGAGGTTGCCGCGACGCTGGCGGACCTCGGCGTCGATCCCGTCATGACGCGCGGCACGATCCAGCGCCAGCGCGACATGGGCACGCAGCGCATCGCGCCGCCCGATGGCCTGCAGGCCAAGCTTGCCGCCCTCGACATTCCTCAGCTCAAGAGAAGCGCATGACCCTGATCATCGACTGCCACGGCCATTACACGGTCCTGCCCAAGGCGCATGACGCCTGGCGCGAGGAGCAGAAGGCCGCATTCAAGGCGGGGACGGTCTGTCCGCCCTATCCCGAGATTTCCGACGACGAGATCCGCGAGACGATCGAGGCGAACCAGCTGCGCCTGATCAGGGAACGCGGCGCGGACCTGACGATCTTCTCGCCGCGCGCCTCGGCCATGGCTCCGCATGTCGGCGACGAGGCGGTGGCGCGCGAATGGGCGCGGCGCTGCAACGACCTGATCGCGCGGGTGGTCGGCCTGTTCCCCGAAACCTTTGTCGGCGTGTGCATGCTGCCGCAGAGCCCCAAGGCGGACATGACCGGGTCGATCGAGGAGCTCGAACGCTGCGTCACCGAGCTCGGGTTCATCGGCTGCAACCTCAATCCCGATCCCGGCGGCGGCCATTTCCAGCATCCGCCGCTGACCGACCGCTACTGGTACCCGTTCTACGAGAAGATGGTCGAGCTCGACGTTCCGGCGATGATCCATGTCTCGGGCAGCTGCAACCCTGCGATGCACGCCACCGGCGGCTATTACATTGCGGCGGACACCATCGCGTTCATGCAGCTGCTGGAGGGCGACCTGTTCGCCGATTTCCCGACCCTGCGCTTCATCATCCCGCATGGCGGCGGCGCGGTGCCCTATCACTGGGGGCGCTATCGGGGGCTGGCCGACATGCTCAAGAAGCCCGCGCTCGACACGCATCTGATGAACAATATCTTCTTCGATACCTGCGTCTACCACCAGCCGGGCATCGATCTGCTCGCCGATGTGATCGACAACAAGAACATCCTGTTCGGCAGCGAGATGGTCGGCGCGGTGCGCGGCATCGACCCCACCACGGGCCATTATTTCGACGATACCAAGCGCTATGTCGACGCGCTGGAGATCAGCGATGCCGAGCGGCACATGATCTTCGAGGGCAATGCCCGCCGCGTCTTCCCCCGGCTCGATGCCCTGCTGAAGGAGCGCGGACTGTGACCCATACCGACATCCACGCCTATCTCGCCGAGTTCGAGGACATTCCCGGCACCCGCGTGTTCACGGCCAAGCGCGCGCGGCAGGGCTATCACCTCAACCAGTTCGCGATGAGCCTGATGAAGCCCGAGAACCGCGAGCGCTTCAAGGCCGACGAGCGCGCCTATCTGGACGAGTGGGCGATCAGCGAGGAGGCCAAGCTCGCGGTGCTGGCGCGCGATTACAATGCGCTGCTCGACATGGGCGGGAACATCTATTTCCTGTCCAAGCTGTTTTCCACCGACGGTATCGCCTTTGCCGAGGCGGTCAGCACCATGACCAACATGAGCTGGCCCGAATATCGCCAGATGATGCTCGACGGCGGCCGCTCACCCGAAGGCGTTCGTTCGATCAGGGAGGGACGATAGATGGCCCGGATAACCGCAGGTGTGGGCAGCAGCCATGTGCCGCTGCTCGGCGTGGCGCACGACCAGGGCAAGGAGCGCGACGATTATTTCGGCCCGATCTTCGCCGGGTACGACTGGACCCGCGAATGGGAGAAGCAGGAAAAGCCTGATGTTGTGATCCTGGTCTATAACGACCATGCATCCGCCTTCGACATGAAGTTCATCCCGACCTTCGCGATCGGCTGCGGCGAGCGCTATGCGCCGGCGGACGAAGGCTGGGGTCCGCGCAAGGTGCCCGATGTCATCGGCCATCCCGATCTCGCCTGGCATATTGCACAGAGCCTGATCCTCGACGAATTCGACATGACGATCATCAACGAGATGGATGTCGACCACGGCCTGACCGTGCCGTTGAGCATGATGTTCGGCAAATGCGAGGCCTGGCCGACCACGGTCATCCCGCTCGCGGTCAATGTCGTCACCTATCCGCCGCCATCGGGCAAGCGCTGCTGGGCACTGGGCGAGGCGATCGCGCGCGCGGTCGAAAGCTTTCCGCAAGACCTCAACGTGCAGATCTGGGGCACCGGCGGGATGAGCCACCAGCTTCAGGGTGCGCGCGCGGGCCTGATCAATCCCGAATGGGACAACCGCTTTCTCGACCTGCTGGAGGCGAACGATGATGCCGTCCGCCATATCCCGCATATCGAATATCTGCGCGAAACCGGATCGGAGGGCATCGAGATGGTGATGTGGCTGATCATGCGCGGTGCGCTGGGCCAGCGCGTGAAGACGCTGCACCGCCATTATCACGTGCCCTGCAGCAACACCGCCATCGGCCATATCGTACTTGTGCCAAGTTAGTTCATAGCCCTCTCCCCTTCAGGGGAGAGGGCTATGAACTAACTTGGCACAAGTACGA
>NZ_LSIS01000102.1:0-2771 GCF_001556365.1 Blastomonas sp. CCH1-A6
GCGGGTCAGAGCCGCAGGCCGCAGGCAGCGGCTTCGCCTAAAGGAGTGAAAAATGGCTAAGGAAACGAACCGGATCGACATTTATCAGGCCGTCACCGACGACATTCTTGCGATGCTGGAAGCGGGCACCAAGCCGTGGGTGAAGCCGTGGAGCGGTGGGCCGACCATTCCGCTCCGGCACAATGGGGTCGCCTATCGTGGGATCAACGTCCTCAGCCTTTGGGCCAGCGCTATGCGTCAGGGCTTCGCCTCGCCCTATTGGCTGACCTTCAAACAGGCGTTGGAGCTGGGCGGCAATGTCAGGAAGGGCAGCAAGGGAACCACCATTGTCTATGCCAACAAGCTTGTCGTGAAAGACTCCGAGACGGACAACGAGCGCGCCATTCCGTTCTTGAAACGATACACGGTTTTCAATGCCGATCAGGTCGAAGGACTGGACGGCAAATATCCCGCGCCCGCCCCGATCATCACCAATCCCGAAACCCGCGACGTTGAGCTTGAAGTGATGTTCTCTCGCATCGACGCAACCGTTCGCATCGGCGGATCGCAAGCCTATTACCACACCCGCGACGACTATATCCAAATGCCCGCTTTTGAAGCGTTCCATTCCGCCGACGACTACTATGCCACGCTTGCGCATGAGGCCGTGCATCATGCAGGGCATGAAAGCCGCCTCAACCGAAAAACCCTGATTTCAACGAGTCGCGCCGACTATGCGAGGGACGAACTCGTGGCCGAGCTGGGCGCATCCTTCATCGGCGCGATTGTCGGTTTCAAGGTCGAGGAACGCGAAGACCATGCCGCGTATATCGAGCACTGGTTGACCGCGCTCCGCAACGACAAGCGCGCCATTTTTGAGGCAGCCCGCGAGGCGCAGAACGCCGCCGACTACCTGTTGGCGATGATGACCGACCAAGCGGATTGAATGCCCCGCCCCGCAAAATGCACGAGACGCCGCGCTTGCGCGGCGTCTCATTTCAGGAAAGTGAAATATGGGGGGCTACTCAATGTGGTTTATATACAAATCCCGACATGTTAACTATGGGCGGGAGCAGGTCGTTTTTAGGTGCAAAATGGAAAATATCATCGACACCTACAGGAATCGCATCAAGGCGATGGGGTATGAGCCGCGTCGGCAGGAAGACATTCCTGACGTGATGGCAGCTTATTGCGAAGCAATCGCAAATTGCAAGATTGAAGGACTTGAATTGGTTTCGGATGACCACTCTTTTTGTTTGCTGTTGGTCGAAACCCAAATTCCCGTCGATGTGGCGATTGGTCTGGCGCAGGACTACAACCGTGATGTTCTGTCCCGCCAGAAACTTGCTGCATGATTGGTGAGCGACCCTTACACCTGGCGTAACAGCGACGTTCTTCGGAACAAGCTGGGAATCCGCGACGATAATATTCTCAAGGAGCGAGAAGCTTTCTTCTCGGTTGTCCGGCATGGCGAGCTGATTGTGCAGCGCGCCATGCCGGCGACGAATGCGCGCGAGTATCGCGAACTGCACAATCATCTGTTTCAGGATGTATATGATTGGGCGGGGCGCTTTCGGACTGTGGACATAAGCAAACCCGGCAGCACTTTTGCGCGAGCGCACTTCATTGCCCGCAGCATGGAGCACGAATTTAAGCAGCTGCCCGACCTCCAAACCCTCAAGTCGATGGATCGTGATCGCTTTGCCGATACCATGGGACGGCATATCTCCGAATTAAATGCCGTTCATCCGTTCCGTGAGGGCAATGGTCGTACCATGCGGCTGCACTTGCAGCTACATTCCCTTGCGGCCGAAAAATTCGTCTCGATCCAGGCAATGGGGCCGAAGGACTGGATGGAGGCGAGCCGCGATAGCTTCCATACCGGAAATCACGCCTCCCTCGCCAAAGTTATCCGTGATGCCATGCCCCTCGAACAGAGCCGCGTCGAGCCAGCGCGCGGGCCAGCGGGCATCGCGTTTCCGCCCTCGATGGAATCTCTCATGCCAGCTGGCGAACGGCGCGCTATGAGCATCGAGCAAGCCAAGGATCAGATCAGCCGTTACTTACCTACTGCGCAAACCGTTGCGTCGCGGCAGTATGAGCAGCTTAACCGGATCGCGGAAACGTCCGCTGACATGCGCCAGCTAGCCGCCCGTTCTGCGCAGGAACTCGCCTTTTTCCGTGATCCCAAAGGGCCGATGCACCACCTTCAACTGATCGAACAGCGCCGCTATCATCAAATCGAAGTCAGTTGGTCCGAGGGCATGGACCCGCTGCAACGAGTCCGCGCCATCAGCGCGGGCACTGCTGATTTCCTTTCGAAAATGACCGACCGCGACATTCAGGCCGCCGATCGCGTGCTACGTCTGCAAGTCATGCCTCCCGGCGTCAGTCAGGTTGATCTACGCCTTGCCGCGCAATTCGAGAAAAACTCGCCTGAGCAGAACCGGGCCGATGCCAGGTTCGCGCAATTCCAGCTGGCCATTGATAAGCGCGTCGCCACAGCTACCGAGCGCGGCGCATCGAAGGAACAGCTGGCGCAGATCGTCGAAAGCGCAAAGGCGCATGTCGCCGCAACATTGCGCGAAGGCAAATCACCGACACAGGCGGCCGAGAAATCAAAGGACCGCGAGCGCTGAAAATGAGCGGCCAGGGCCGCGCGCCTAGTAGTCTGTCAGCTGCCACATAGGATCGAGCGGCCCAGGGCCGCGCCCCGTCAGTAGTGGCAGTTGCCACCGGGGGGAACACCAAGGGCACCCGCCCTTTCGTTCCCGAAGCATAATCGACAGGAC
>NZ_LSIS01000103.1:0-969 GCF_001556365.1 Blastomonas sp. CCH1-A6
CGCCGCGCATCACCAAGGACGGCGTGACCGTCGCCAAGGAAATCGAGCTCAAGGACAAGTTCGAGAACATGGGCGCGCAGATGCTGCGCGAGGTCGCCAGCAAGCAGAATGACAAGGCCGGCGACGGCACCACCACCGCCACCGTGCTGGCCCAGGCCATCGTGCGCGAGGGCGCCAAGGCCGTCGGTGCGGGCATGAACCCGATGGACCTCAAGCGCGGCATCGATCTGGCGGTCAGGACCGTGGTCGCCGATCTCGAATCGCATGCCAAGAAGGTTGAATCGAACAGCGAGATCGCGCAGGTCGCGACCATTTCGGCCAATGGCGATCAGGAGGTCGGCCGTATCCTTGCCGAAGCCATGGACAAGGTCGGCAATGAAGGCGTGATCACGGTCGAGGAAGCCAAGAGCCTCGAGACCGAACTCGAGACCGTCGAGGGCATGCAGTTTGATCGCGGCTATCTCTCGCCCTATTTCGTGACCAATGCCGAGAAGCTGCGGGTCGAGCTGGAAGAGCCCTATATCCTCATCCACGAGAAGAAGCTGTCCAACCTCGCACCGATGATCCCGCTGCTCGAGCAGGTGGTGCAGTCGGGCTGTCCGCTGCTGATCGTCGCCGAGGATGTTGAGGGCGAGGCGCTGGCTACGCTGGTGGTCAACCGGCTGCGCGGGGGCCTCAAGGTCGCGGCCGTGAAGGCGCCCGGCTTCGGCGATCGTCGCAAGGCGATGCTCGAGGATATCGCCATCCTCACCGGCGGCAATGTGGTCAGCGAGGAACTCGGCACCAAGCTGGAAAATGTTACCATTCCCATGCTCGGCCGCGCCAAGAAGGTCATCATCGACAAGGACAACACGACGATCGTCGACGGCGCCGGACAGCGCAGCGACATCGACGGCCGCGTGGCGCAGATCCGCGCGCAGATCGAGACCACGACCAGCGACTATGATCGCGAGAAGCTGCAGGAGCGCG
>NZ_LSIS01000104.1:0-7065 GCF_001556365.1 Blastomonas sp. CCH1-A6
CCCAATCGCACGCCCATGTCCCGGTTGATGCTGGCCGAGCCGTTCTGCCGCCTCGACCAGCATCAACCGGGACATGGGCGTGCGATTGGGGGTGGAGAGCAGCATCAGCCCGCCGGGCGCGAGCGTGCGCTCGAGCGCGGCGACGAATGCTGCGGGATCGGTGACATGCTCGATGACCTCCATCGAGGTGACCAGGTCGAACGTCTCGCCCTCGAGCGTTTCGACATCGACATTGCGATAGTCGATCGTCAGACCGACTGCCTCGGCATGCGCTTGCGCTGCCGCGACATTTTCCGCCGCCGCATCGAGCCCAGTCACGCGTGCGCCGAGCCGGGCGAGCGGTTCTGCCAGCAGCCCCGCGCCGCAGCCGACATCGATCGCGCTGCGCCCCGCCAGCGGCTTGCGCGCCGCACCCGCTTCTGCCCAGTGCCGGTCGATTGCCGCGCGGATATAGGCGAGGCGCACCGGGTTCAGCTTGTGCAGCATCGCCGATTCGCCCTTCGGGTCCCACCATTCCGCCGCCAGTCGCCCGAAATGCGCGGCCTCTTTCGGGTCGATGGTACCGCTGCGCGGGGCTGGGGTTCCGCTACGAGTTTCCACGGTTCCGGTGCTTGCGTTCATGATGGGGCCTCTCTATGGCAGCGCCCGGTTATAGGGGCGAACTTCGCATAAGGGAAAGCACGAACGGGCAATGGCACGGATCGTCATGAAATTCGGCGGCACATCGATGGCCGGGACAGAGCGCATCCGCAGGGTCGCGCGCATCGTCAAGCGCCAGCAGGATGCCGGGCACGAGGTCGCGGTGGTCGTCTCCGCGATGGCGGGGGAGACCGACCGGCTGGTCAATTTCTGCCGCGAGGCCAACCCGCTCTACGATCCGGCGGAATATGACGTGGTCGTCGCCAGCGGCGAGCAGGTGACGAGCGGGCTGCTCGCCATCGCGCTGCAGGCGCTCGGCGCCAACGCGCGCAGCTGGCTGGGCTGGCAGCTGCCGATCAAGACCGTCGAGGCGCATGCCAAGGCGCGCATCGACAGCATCGATGCCGAAGCGCTGATCGCCGAGATGCAGAGGGGCGTCATTGCCGTGATCCCCGGCTTCCAGGGAATGAGCGAGGATGGCCGTGTGACCACGCTGGGCCGTGGCGGATCGGATACGTCGGCGGTGGCGGTGGCAGCGGCGGTCAAGGCCGACCGCTGCGACATCTATACCGATGTCGACGGTGTCTACACCACCGACCCGCGCATCGTCGCCAAGGCGCGCAAGCTTGCCAATGTGACCTATGAGGAAATGCTCGAACTGGCGAGCGTCGGGGCCAAGGTGCTGCAGACCCGCTCGGTGGGCCTGGCGATGAAGGAAGGCGTGCGCGTGCAGGTGCTCTCCTCGTTCATCGACGATGATGCGCCGGCAGCGGACACGATCCCCGGAACGATGATCGTCAGCGACGAAGAACTGGAAGGAATGGACATGGAACGCCAGCTGATTACCGGCATCGCGCACGACAAGAACGAGGCGAAGATCACGCTGACCCGCGTGCCCGACAAGCCGGGTGCGGTGGCGAACATCTTCGGCCCGCTGGCCGAGGCCGCGATCAATGTCGACATGATCATCCAGAATGTCGGCCGCGACAAGGGCGAGACTGATGTGACCTTCACCGTGCCCGCCGCGGATCTGGCGCGTTCGCTCGACCTGCTCGAAGGCGCCAAGGAATCGATCGGTTTCAACCGCATCATCCCCGACACCAATGTCGCCAAGATTTCGGTCGTCGGCGTGGGCATGAAGAGCCATGCGGGCGTTGCCTCGACCATGTTCAAGGCGCTTGCCGATCGCGGCGTCAACATCCAGGCGATCTCGACCAGCGAGATCAAGGTCAGCGTGCTGATCGAGGAGGATTATACCGAACTCGCGGTGCGCGTTCTGCACACGGCGTACGGGCTGGACGCGGTAGAGGCGTGAGCATGAGCCACCCGCTCACCGCTGCCGCCATGGCGCGCGGCACCGCCTTTCTGGGCAGCGAGACCGCGATCCTGTGCGGGGCGATGAGCTGGGTGTCAGAGCGCAACCTCGTCTCGGCCATCTCGAATGCAGGCGGCTTTGGCGTGATCGCCTGCGGGGCGATGACCCCCGCACTGCTCGATGCCGAAATCGCTGCGACCAGGGCGCTTGCGACCAGGCCGTTCGGCGTCAACCTCATCACCATGCACCCGCAGCTGATGGAGCTGATCGCGGTGTGCGCCAAGCATCAGGTCGGCCATGTCGTGCTGGCAGGCGGGCTGCCGCCCAAGGGCAGCATCGAGGCGATCAAGGAGATGGGCGCCAAGGTCGTGTGTTTCGCACCCGCGCTGACGCTCGCCAAGAAGTTCATCCGTTCGGGCGTCGATGCGCTGGTGATCGAGGGGATGGAGGCAGGCGGCCATATCGGTCCGGTGGCGACCAGCGTGCTCGCGCAGGAAATCCTGCCCGAAGTCGCGCACGAGGTTCCGGTGTTCGTCGCAGGCGGCATCGGCCGCGGCAGCGCAATCGCCGCCTATCTGGAAATGGGCGCGGCGGGCGTGCAGCTTGGCACCCGCTTTGTCTGCGCGCATGAATCGATCGCGCACCCGGCGTTCAAAAAGGCGTTCCTGCGCGGCAATGCCCGCGATGCGGTGGCCAGCGTCCAGGTCGATCCGCGCCTTCCGGTGATCCCGGTGCGCGCACTCAAGAACAAGGGCACCGAAGAGTTCACTGCCAAGCAGCGCGAGGTCGCCGCCCTGCTCGACGCTGGCGGCATCGACATGGCCGAGGCGCAGCTGCAGATCGAGCATTTCTGGGCAGGCGCGCTGCGCCGCGCGGTGATCGACGGCGATGTCGAGAACGGATCGCTGATGGCGGGCCAGTCGGTCGGCATGGTCACGCGCGAGGAAAGCGCCGCCGAGATCATCGCCGCCTTGATGGACGAGACCGAAGCGGCGCTCGCGCGCTGATACGCGTCAATATCAGGGATTGGGGTTGGGCAATGGAGCCTGGCCTTCAGGCGCCTCGACGGGATCGGACACCGATTCCTGCGGATCGGGCGCGGGATTGTCGGGAGCATTGGCCGAGCCGGTGAACACGATGATCGCAAAGGCGATGACGATCAGCGCGAGCGAGATCATCAGCACATAGCGCACAATATGACGCTTCTGCCCTGCGCTCGCCTCTTCGCTGGTCATTTCGACCTCTTCGCCATGTCGGATCATTGCTCGCCTCCATAAATGTCTGCCGGGATTACGGAAGCTGGCAGCGTTGGTTCCCTTCAGCCGGTCGGTAGCGCGCTCGACCGCAGGAACCAGAGGGCGATACCCGCAAGGCTGATCGCGAGCACCCGGCGCGTTCCGCGCAGCCGCTCGGGCTGGCTGAGCAAGGGGTGCAGCGTCGCGGCGAGCAGCACGATGGCGAGGTGCACCGCCGTCGCCACGGCCACGCTGATCCCGGTCAGCAGCAGGCCATCGTGCAGGCTCGCGTTCTGTTCGGGCAGGAAACGCGGCAAGATCGCGACATAGAACAGCGCCGCCTTGGGATTCAGCACGTTGGTCATCAGTCCGCGCAGGAAGAAGCGGTGTTTGCCGGACGGTCCACCGGCAATGCCGGCGGGCGATGTCTCCTTCTCGTCGCGCCAGGTCTCCCAGGCGAGGAAGAACAGATAGGCCGTACCTGCCCAGCGCAGTGCGTTCCAAAGCATGGGGCTCGCAGCGACCAGCGCGGCAAATCCCATGGCAGCAGCAAGGCCGATCAGCGCGAGGCCCAGCGCCACCCCCGCGACTGCCGCCAGCCCGGCGCGCCGTCCATGGCCCAGCGTCAGCGCCGCGAGATAGGCCATGTTCGGACCCGGGGTGAGCTCGATCAGCAGCACCGTGGCAAGATAGCTTGTCAACATCGCCCGCCAGCCTAGTGTATGATGGTAGAAGCGCAATCATCGTGGAAAGAGGGGCGGGCATGCTGAAACGCGAGGAAAATCATGTCTTTGCCGCGCCTGTCGAGGCGGTGGTCGCACGCTGGACCGACGCGGACTTTTTGACCGGGATGATGCAGGACCAGGGCTCGCGCGAGATTTCGGTCACGGTAGAGCATCTGTCGTCCGATCAAATCGAGGTCGCGATCACCCGTCAGGTGCCAGTCGATGCGCCCGCGATGATCCGTGCGGTCATCGGCTCGTGGCTCGACCTGACCCAGCGCGATGTCTGGACGCGAGCCGCCGATGGCAGCTGGAGCGCAGTCCGCGATGCCAAGCCCAAGGGATTGTCGGCGGAAGGCCAGTGCCTGCTCACGCTTACTGGCAATGCTGATGGCGGCGCGACCTGCGCGGCAATCGTCAGCGTGCAATCGCGCGCGCCGATGGTCGCCGCGATGGTCGAGAGCCTGATGCTCGAGGACAGCACCAAGTTGCTGCGACAGGAATTTGCTGCGGTCGATGCAGCCAGCGGTTGAAACGGGAGAGACGATCATGACGACAACGGGGGGATGCTTGTGCGGCGCTGTGCGGTACGAGATCGAGGGCGATCCGCTGCTGAGCGCGGTCTGCCATTGCCGCAATTGCCAGAAACAGGCTGGCAGCGCGATGTCGGTGCTGATCGGGGTAGCCGATGCACAGATGACGATCACCGGTGAGCTCAAGACCTATGAGGACAGGGGCGAAAGCGGCGATCCCGTCTGGCGGCGCTTCTGCGGCAATTGCGGATCGCCGATCCTGTCCGACCTGCCGAGTCAGCAAGGTCTGCATTTCGTCAAGGCGGGCACGCTCGACGACGTGAGCGGGCTGGAGCCCAAGCTGCATTTCTGGACGGTCAGTGCCCAGCCCTGGGTGCGCTTTGCCGACGACGCGGTGAAATTCGACAAGACGCCGGGATAGTCTGATTGGCAGTCTTCGCAGGTTGCGGCGACAGATTAACAAGTCGTAATTATGTGACGCGCTCGAGGTCGCGTAAGGCTGCAGTATGCCTTTGGTAGGAGGAATGCTGCAATGGCCGGACCTTTTGATGATCTCGAAGCTGGGCAAAGCCGTACGATCGGAGGAGACAATATCGACGCGCTCGTCATCGGGCCCTTTCTTTGGGACTCAAAGGTTGAGATCCATGCCTGGCATGCTGGGGTAAAGACCGGCGAAGGAAATAGTGCATATATTTCGTTGAGCCAGGATGGTACTGAAATCGGGAGGAGAACGGACAGTAAATTCGACAACTACTCGCTTCCTATTGATAAGACAGCAATGCTGGCCAAGCTGGCCAGCACAACATTCTCCATCAGTTATGACAATGTCATGGCCACTGTTAGCAGCTTTGGCCTGCAGGCAACGGTCACGCGGCTCGACTGAACCAGCAATCTGCTCAACCCGGCTCCCAGCCCGGCTCGGCCAGCACGAAGCCGCTGAACTCGAACCCGGGCGAGACCATGCAACTGACCAGCGCCCAGCCCGTGTCGGCATGCGCGGCCTGCCAGTGACCGGGCGGAATGACGACCTGCGCGGTCTCTCCGTCCAATATGTCCGCGCCCAGCCGGTGCCACGTGATCGGCCCGGCATCGCCCGGCGCATGGCCGAGGGCGATGGCGTGACCGGCATGCCAGCACCAGATCTCGGTCGCATCGACGGTGTGCCAGTGCGAGTGCTGCCCGGCTTCGAGCAGGAAGTAGATCAGCGTCTCGCTGGCGCGGCCATCGGCACCGGCGGCGCCGCGCCAGGTTTCTTTGAACCAGCCGCCTTCGGGATGCGGAGCCAGCCCCAGCGTCTCGATCAGCGCGCGCGCCGCGTCGCTCATCCGCCGCGCTCCGCGTCGCGCTTGGCCGCCATCTGCGCGCCGATCGACCCGATCAGTTCGAACGCCTTGAGCGGATCGTTCATGCGCAGCTTGGCGATCATGTCCTCCATGCCTTCGGCGACCAGGATTTCGGGTTCGCCCGCATCGATTCCGGCAAGGATCCGGGAGGCGCATTCCGCCGGGTCCATGCCATTGGCGATGGCGCTGTCGGTATGGCCGAAGGCGCTGCCATCGCCCGACAAGGCATTGGCCGAGACAGCAGTGCGGATCGATCCGGGGAGCACGGTGTGTACTTTCATCCCGTAATGCGTTTCGGTCTCTGCGCGCAGTGCGTCGAGATAGCCGATCAGCCCGTGCTTGGCGGCGCAATAGGCGGTGCGCAGCGGCACCCCGGCGCGGCCCGCGACCGAGGAGATGCCGACGACCAGTCCTGACTTGCGCGCGGTCATGTGCGGTAGCAGCAGTTGGGTCAGCCAGATCGGCGCGAGCAGATCGACAGCGATGATCCGGTCATAGACTTCAAGCGCACTGTCCACCGCGAGCGCGCGCTGGCTGATGCCGGCATTGTTCACGAGGCCATCGACCTGGCCCTTCCACGCGATGGCCCGTTCGACGATGCCGGGCAAAGCGGCCTTATCCGTGGTCTCGAAAGGCAGGATCAGGCTCTTGGTCGGTAGCCGATCGGCTACCGCCTGTAACGCATCGGTGCGGCGGCCCGAAAGGATGACGTGCGCGCCGCGCACGGCCAGAGCCTCGGCGAGCGCCTCGCCAATCCCCGACGAAGCCCCGGTGATCCAGATGACCTTGCCCGAATATTCCATGCATCCTGCTCCCATTGGTGTTTGCGATATCAAAAGGTGGTCCGCAGAAATCCGCAAGCAGGAAAAATACCCCCAGATCTGTGTTTCCGCTTGCCGCACCACCCTTGCCAAGGCCGTGTTGCCGCAGTAAGACGCCAGCCCGCTCCAGCTATAGTGCAGGACCCTACGGATACATGACTTCCGCTTACGACCAAGCCCGCCCGGTCATCTCCTCGACCGGCCTTTTCACCCCCGCCGACAGCATCAGCAATGAAGAGCTGGTTGCCAGCTTCAACGCTTATGTTGCGCAGCATAACGCGCAGCATGCCGCAGCGATCGAAGCGGGAGAGATGGTCGCGCTGCAGCCGAGCTCGGTCGAGTTCATCGAAAAGGCGAGCGGCATCAAGGCGCGCAAGGTGCTGTCCAAGGCTTCGATCCTCGACACCGACATCATGTGCCCGCGCTTCGAGGAACGGCCCAATGATCAGATCTCGGT
>NZ_LSIS01000105.1:0-1088 GCF_001556365.1 Blastomonas sp. CCH1-A6
GAAAGCCGTGCTAGAGGCGGTCGAAATTGCCATCATCGGCGAGTTTGAAAGGAAAGCGTAAGTGAGTGCAAGCGGCGAAAAATCGGACCTTCCGGCGGGCGCGTCCGGCGGACAGGTCGTAACCCGGTTCGCCCCGTCACCCACCGGATTCCTTCATATCGGCGGCGCGCGCACCGCGATGTTCAACTGGCTGTTCGCCCGCCACCATGGCGGCAAGGCGCTGCTGCGGATCGAGGATACCGACAAGGCGCGCTCGACCCCGGAAGCGATCGACGCGATCTTTGCCGGGCTCGACTGGCTGGGTCTCGATTGGGACGACACGCCGGTATTCCAGAGCGAGCGCGCGGCGCGCCATGCCGAGGTCGCGCACCAGCTGCTCAATATGGGCAAGGCTTACAAGTGCTTCGCCACCGCGGAGGAGCTGGAGGCAATGCGCGCCGAGCAGCGCGAGAAGAAGCTGCCGATGCGCTATGACGGTCGCTGGCGCGACCGCGATCCCAGCGAGGCCCCGGCGGGCGCGCCTTATGTCGTGCGGCTGAAGGCCCCGCAATCGGGCAAGATGACGATTGCCGACCAGGTCCAGGGTAACGTCACAGTCGATACGCGCGAACTCGACGATTATGTCCTGCTGCGCTCCGATGGCACCCCCACCTATATGCTCGCGGTGGTCGTGGACGACCACGACATGGGCGTGACGCACATCATCCGTGGCGACGACCATCTCAACAACGCCTTCCGCCAGCTCGCGCTGATCCAGGCGATGGGTTGGCCCGAGCCGGTCTATGCGCATATCCCGCTGATCCACGGCAATGATGGGGCCAAGCTCTCCAAGCGCCACGGTGCACTGGGCGTCGAGGCCTATCGCGACGACATGGGCGTGGTCTCGGACGCGATGTTCAATTATCTGCTTCGGCTCGGCTGGGGTTATGGTGACCGCGAGAAGATTTCCCGCGCCGAGGCGGTCGAGCTGTTCTCGCTCGCCAATGTCGGCAAGTCGCCCTCGCGCTTCGATGCCAAGAAGCTGATCAACCTCAATGGCCAGTATCTGCGCGAGATGGACGATACCGCGCTTGCCGCGCTGGTCGCGC
>NZ_LSIS01000106.1:0-260 GCF_001556365.1 Blastomonas sp. CCH1-A6
CGCCCGCCAGCCGCAGCACGTGCAGATGCCCGTCCTCGACCAGCATTGGCAGCATCGCGGCAAGGCCTCCCGTGCCCTGGCCGCGCACGCGGAAGCCCAGATCGCTCGCCATGCGCGCGGTCTTGCCGCCCACGGCATAGACCGGCAGGCCCTTGAGGTCGGCGAGGGCCGGGCCGCCATGGCGGAACACATTGGCACTGCCCACGAGCAGCGCGTCATAGGCTTGCGGGTCGGCGGGCGTCCAGGCGACCGGCTCGATC
>NZ_LSIS01000107.1:0-1069 GCF_001556365.1 Blastomonas sp. CCH1-A6
GCGAGCGGCATGTGATCGCAGATAGCGAATATTTCCGCCATCTTGAACAGGCGGCACGCGGTGTGATCGCCGGCCACATGAATATCGAAGCTGTCGCTTCGTCCGACATGACCGGAGCCGACCGCAAGGCTTTTGCCAATGCACGGCCTTCGGCCAGTGAACTTGCCAATGACCGCTGGGAAGACTGACCGACCCGCCGCAGGCCATATCCTCCGTTACGTCTATCTCTTCGAGGAAGAGCAGAGACGAGGCCGCGACGAAGGCGTCAAGGAACGCTTCGTCGTCGTTGTGGGTGTGGACGGCTCGCGCTATCTGGTCGCCGCGATCACGACCAAGGGCGAGGGGCGCAAGAACGCCATCCCCATCCCCGATGAGATCGCACGCACAGCCGGGCTCGTTCCGGGTAGCGCGATTGTCGTTTCGGAATTCAACCGGTTCACCTGGCCCGGGTTCGACATCAGACCCCTGATGAAGCAGCCCGGGTACATTGCCGGACGACTCCCACCGCGGTTCACAGCAAAGATCATCGATGCCATCGGAGCCTGGGGCGCCGCTGCCGTCGATCGCGATTGATTTCCGGAACGCCGAGGCAGCCTGCTCCTTGGAGCCTTGTCTGATCGTGCATCAACGTCAGGCCAGTCACGCCGGCGTTGTGGATTGGCGCCGGAGGTGGCCGAGGTCGGGTATTCCGGATCAGTGCCGCAGAGGGACCTCTCGCTCACCGGGATCGGCAAGGGCGGGCGAATTATCCCGTGATCATCATCGTCAATAACAAGCCGGTACGCGGCGAAGTTGATGTCCAGGCGTGCGATAAGCTCCTGTGCCAACAGCACGTCCGCCGACCAGTGCCCATGCCTCTTTGGTCGAGCTTAGGGCCAACCTGCAGAAATGCGAGCCGTGTTGCCCGGCAAGCCGGGCTGCCCGCACCACCTCGATTTCCGAGGTTCCCCGCGCGCGGAAGCGCGCGGTGTCCCAGCTCTCCCGCCGAGGCTCGACAAGGGCACCGGCGGACGAGCCGTCGGTACCAAGGAGGCTCTTGCAATGAACATCGTCAACCTCGTCGGCCGTC
>NZ_LSIS01000108.1:0-219 GCF_001556365.1 Blastomonas sp. CCH1-A6
GGCGGGCGAAGCCGATATTTCGGGCGATTATCCGCAAAGCCGCCATGATTGGCTCAGGCAGCAGCGCCCCGGCGCGGTGCGCACCGGCGATTATCTGGGCAGCTATTATTTCACGATGAACACGCGCAAGCCGCCCTTCGACGACGCGCGCGTCCGCCGCGCGCTCGGCATGGCGGTGGACCGAGAATGGCTGGCGCGCGCGCTGCTGCCGATGGGTAA
>NZ_LSIS01000010.1:0-5482 GCF_001556365.1 Blastomonas sp. CCH1-A6
GCCGAGGCGCGGATTGCAGGCGCGCCGCTCTGGCTGCGCGCCGAACCCGCGCACGATCCCGCGATGGCGAAATCGATCGCCGCCGATCTGGCAGGGTGGATTCGCGGATGAGGCAGCATTTCACCTTCCCTTGCGCGAGCGAGACGCTGGCCGCGACGCTCGACAGCGCCGATGGCACCACCGGGCTGCTGATCGTCAGCGGCGGCAACGAGATCCGGTCGGGCGCGCATGCCGGCATGGCCGCGCTCACTGCCGAGATCGCTGCTGCCGGGCATCCGGTGCTGCGCTATGACCGGTGCGGCATCGGCGACAGCACGGGAGACAACGCCGGGTTCGAATCGAGCGCCGACGACATCGCCGCCGCCGTTGCCGCCTTCCGCGCGCACGCCCCGCAGCTCACCCGGCTGGTGGCATTCGGCAATTGCGATGCGGCGAGCGCGCTCGCGCTGTTCGGCCCGGCGGCGGGTGTCGACGCGCTGATCCTCGCCAATATGTGGACGATCGAGACCGAAGACGACGGCGCCGACGAGGCGGAAGCCGCGAGCACGATGACCGCGAGCGCGATCCGCAGCCGTTATCTCGCCAAGCTGAAGGACCCGCGCGAGCTCTGGCGGCTGGCGAGCGGCGGGGTGAATATCGGCAAGCTGGTGCGCGGCTTGAGGCAGGCGACGGCGAAGACCGAAGTCACTGGCCTCGTCGCGCGCCTCGGCGAGGCCCTTGCCACGCTCGACCGCCCCGCCACCCTGCTCGTCGCCGAACACGACCGCACAGCTATGTGGTTTCTCGAACACTGGACGAGCGAGGCCTTCGCTCCCGCCCGCGCCAACCCGCAATTGTCGCTCCACCGCCTCGACAGCGGCTCGCACAGCTTCGCGAGCGCGAGTGACAAGGCGTGGCTGAGGGAGCGGATTTTGGCGGCGTTACAATAGGTTCTGGCCAGCGCAGTGAGCGCCGTGCCGCGAACCTCAGGTCATTTTTCGGCATTCCAGAGGAGCAGCGCCGCCCTAATCTCTCGCGACGCGGCGATATCATTTTTCGGCCGACCATCGAATACGCCCACCGCGACAAAATCGCCCTGCTTGACCACGATCGAGAAACCTGACCGCAAGGCGCCGAAATGAGTCGCGAAATCCGGTCCAATCGCCCATCCCAATCCATAAGGTATGTCGTTCGGGCGGCTCAGCGCATGACGCCCCGTCCCTTGCGGCAATGGTCGGGAGGCAAAGCGGTAATATTGCCGGGCGGTGCCGGACCAGCCTCCAGCCGGCCCCAATGCGGGATCGAAATCCATGTCTTCCGTTTCGGGAAAGAGGTCCGCTACGCTGTCGCGAAAACTCTTGCCGGTTTTCTCGGCGATGGCCCGGCCAACCAGGCAATAGCCAAGGTTCGAATAGGCATAGCGCGCGCCGGGTCTGAACTGCTTTTCCGGAACGGCAAGCATGGTACAATCGTTGCCGCTCGTCAGGCGTGTCACCGGATCGCCTGCCACGGCTCTGTCCCAACCGCCACGATGCTGAAGCAACTGCCGAACCGTCGCGCCTTCGATCTTCTGGTCGAGATCGAGAACGCGCAGCGCAGCAGCGGCGGTGATGGGCTTCGCAAGGCTGTACAATGGCCTGACCATATCAACCTTGGCATTAACAGTGCGGACCCTGGGCTGCTCCCCGGAATGGCCATAGGCAATTTCGGCTGCCGTCAGGCCATGCCGATGCATAATGTCCTCGAGGCTGTCGACATCACTCCCGGCGTTTCGCCACAAGACGAGGAGAAGCATGCCGATCGCAGCCAACAGCGCGACCGAAAGAAGAGATCTGCGCATGGCCGCTCGGTCCGTGTTCTGTCAAAGCGCCGTCAAGACGCCGAGTAGAGGCTTACGCTTCGGCCTTTTCCGGTACCGGACAGCCTGGCCAGGCCGACGGACAGTGCAATCCCCAGTCAAAATCGCGATCACTCCGCCGCGATCGCCTCGAAATCCGCCTCGGCCAGGAACCGTTCGACATCGAGCGCGGCCATGCAGCCGGTGCCCGCTGCCGTCACCGCCTGGCGATAGACCTTGTCCATCACGTCGCCGCAGGCGAACACGCCGGGGATGCTGGTGTACGGCGTGCCGGGCTTGACCTCGATATAGCCATCACGGTCGAGCGGCAGATGGCCCTTGAACAATTCTGTCGCAGGCGCGTGGCCGATTGCGACAAAGCCACCGTCCACTGCCAGATGCGAACGCTCGCCAGTCACGGTGTCCTTCAGATCGATGCCGACCAGGCCATGCGGCTCGCCGCCTCCGACGAAGCGCTCGACGCCCTTGTTCCACAGCACCGTGATCTTGGGATTGGCGAACAACCGCTCCTGCAGGATCTTCTCCGCGCGCAGCGAATCGCGGCGGTGGATCAGCGTGACATTGTCCGAATGGTTGGTGAGATAGAGCGCCTCTTCGACCGCGGTGTTGCCGCCGCCGATCACCGCAACCTTCTTGCCGCGATAGAAGAAGCCGTCGCAGGTCGCGCAGGCGGACACGCCCTTGCCGCCCAGTTCCTGCTCGCCGGGAACACCAAGCCACTTGGCCTGCGCGCCGGTGGCGATCACCAGCGTTTCCGCCTCGTACACCTGGCCGCCATCGCCGGTCAGGCGGAATGGGCGGCGCGACAGGTCGACGGAGACGATGGTGTCATAGATCATCTGCGTGCCGACATGTTCGGCCTGGGCCTGCATTTCCTGCATCAGCCACGGCCCCTGGATCACGTCGCGAAAGCCGGGATAGTTCTCGACATCGGTGGTGATGGTGAGCTGACCGCCCGGCTGCAGCCCCTGCACCACGATGGGCTTGAGCCCGGCACGCGCGCCATAAATGGCGGCGGAGAGGCCGGCAGGGCCGGAGCCCAGGATCAGCATGCGGGTCTTGATCGTTTCGGTCATGGTCTGGCTTTCTCGAACGGATGCGGCGGATGTGGACAGGGCCAGGCCTGGCCGCAAGGGCAGCAGGCGGTGAGTCCCGCGCAACATTAACTTGTGGGCCGCTTAAGCAGATTTGGGCCCGCCCTGCCAAGCGCGATTCACCGGCTCGTGGGAATCGCTTGCCAAGCGCCGCGCGCTATGACCACTCTGTGCCAATGCTCGCGCGCATCCAGTCCATTGCCACCGCTCTTCCGCAAACTCGGATCAGCCAGCCAGAAGTGCGCGATTTCGTCGCCCAGGCGACCGACAAGGGGCTGAGCCCGCGAATCGCCGCCATCTATGACAGCACCGGGGTGGAAAGCCGCGCGATCGCGCAGCCGCCCGAATTCTATCTGGGCCGCGCCGATTTCCCCGAGCGCAATGCGGTCTATCTCGCCGAGGGACAGCGCCTGCTCGAGCAGGCCGCGACCGAGGCGCTGGCCGAGGCGGGGCTGGAGCCGGGACATATCGACGCCATCGTCTGCGTCTCTTCCACCGGCATCGCGACGCCCTCGATTGCCAGCCAGATGCTCGCGCCTATGGGCTTTCGCGCCGACGCACTGACCGTGCCGCTGTTCGGCTATGGCTGTGCGGGCGGGGTGCTGGGTCTGCAGGTGGCGGGCGATCTGGTCCGCGCCGACCCTTCGCGCCGCGTGCTGCTGCTCACGGTCGAGCTGTGCTCGCTCGCCTTCCGCTTCGGCGATCTCACCAAGAAGGCGATCATCGCCTCCACGCTGTTCGCCGACGGGGCGAGCGCGGTAGTACTCTCGGCTGAGGGGGATGGCCCGGCGCTCGGGCGGTTCGCGCAGCATACCTGGCCGGATAGCCGGGCGATGATGGGCTGGGACGTCGACGAGCTCGGCCTGGGCCTCATCCTCTCGCGCGACCTGCCGAGCTTCGTGCACAGCCATTTCGCGCCGGTGGTCGACGGCTTTCTCGCGCGCGAGGGGTTGGACAAGGCGGCGCTCACCGAACCCGCGTGCCATCCCGGCGGGCGCAAGGTCATCGACGCGCTCGAACAGTGCTTTGCGCACCTGCCCGCTGGCCTGGCCGAAACCCGCGCGGTGCTGGCCGATCATGGCAACATGTCGTCGCCCACCGTGCATTTCGTGCTGAAGCGCATCCTGGCACGCGGCGAAACCGGCCCGCTGCTGATAACCGCGCTTGGCCCCGGCTTTACCGGCGCGATGGGCATCGTGCACCGATGATGGCAAACCCTGCCCTCGCGCCGTTCGTCTGGTCGCCCGGCTGGCCCGCCGCCTGGGCGGTGCTGGCGTTCCTCACGGCGCAGCGGCTGCTTGAACTGGTCTATGCGCAGAAGAACACCAGAGCACTGCTCGCACGCGGCGCGGTAGAACATGGCCGCGATCATTATCCGCTTATGGTGGCAATCCATGCCGGGTTTCTGGCTGCGCTCTGGTTCAGCACCGCGTCAGATGCGGCGATGCTCTGGCCGCTGCTGATCGTCTTCGCGCTGCTGCAGGCCGCAAGGCTATGGGTGCTGGCGACGCTCGGGCCATATTGGACGACGCGGATCATCTCCTCGCCGGATTTTCCGCGGATCAGCGGTGGTCCCTACCGGCTGGTTCGCCATCCCAATTACTGGGTGGTGACGCTGGAAATCCTCACCATCCCTCTGATCTTCGGTCATTATCGCATTGCCATGCTGTGGACGATCCTCAACGCCGGAATCCTGTTCGTGCGCATCCGGACCGAGAACGTCGCGCTTCGGGCGCGAAGCACGCAAAAATCTGTCGCTTGAAACCACCGCCCAGCTTATGGTGCGGGTCCGTTAGACAGCTCCGGATTTCAAGGCTTCATGCGTCATCTTGTCGGCCTGCTGGCCAGTTCTGCTCTGCTCCTGACCGGCTGTGGCGGAGGCGGAGGATCGTCCACCCCCACGCCGACCCCGATCGCGAGCGCACCAGCGCCAACGCCCGGCCCGACGCCCAGCCCCACCTGCTCGCTCGCCAACCGCCAGGCCTTTGCCCGCGACGTGCTCGACGAATGGTATCTCTTCCCCGAACTGCTGGTGACCAGCGCCAATCCGGCGAGCTTCACCACCGTCCAGGGCTATATCGATGCGCTCACCGCGACCGCGCGGTCGCAGGGCAAGGACCGGTTCTTCACCTTCATCACCTCGATTGCCGAGGAAAATGCGTTCCTCGCGAGCGGCGAGAGCGCCGGAATCGGCATACGGCTGTCGATCGATTCACCGGCGCGCCGGGTGTTCGTCAGCGAGGCCTTCGAAGGCGCGCCGGGCCTCGCCGCCGGGATCGACCGCGGCGACGAGATCACCGCCATCGGCACCAGCAGCGCGAGCCTGCGCAGCGTCAGCGACATCATCGCGGCAGAAGGTTCTGCCGGAATCACCAATGCGCTGGGGCCGAACACGGCGGGGCTCTCCAGAGTGCTCAGGGTTACGCGCGGCAGCACATCGCGCGAGGTCAGCGTGACCAAGGCGGTGTTTGATCTCCCCGCCGTTTCCAGCCGCTATGGTTCGCGGATCATCCAGGATGGCAGTCGCCAGATCGGCTATATCAACCTGCGC
>NZ_LSIS01000109.1:0-257 GCF_001556365.1 Blastomonas sp. CCH1-A6
CCCGCCGCAGATGCGCGAGGCCTATGGCGACGTGCTGATGCAGCATCAGCTGCGCGGCCAGATCATCGCGACCAAGCTCGCCAACCGAATGATCAACCGGCTGGGCCTTATCCATCCGTTCGAGCTGGCCGAAGAGGAAGGCTGCACGCTGGGCGATGTTGCCTGCGCGTTCGTGGCGGCCGAGCGGCTGTTCGCGCTGCCTGCGATCTGGGCGGAGTTCGATCAGACCCAGATGGACGAACAGGTCCGCCTGATGC
>NZ_LSIS01000110.1:0-890 GCF_001556365.1 Blastomonas sp. CCH1-A6
CGCCGGCCATCATCGAGAGCTGCCCGACGCGCATCTTCCTGCCGAACGAGCGCGCCGCCGAGCCGCAGATCGCCGCCATCTACGAACGGTTCGGCCTCAACGCTCGCCAGATCGAAATCCTCAGCCGGGCCACGCCCAAGCGCGACTATTACTGCCAGTCGCGGCGCGGCAACCGGCTGTTCGAGCTGGGGCTAGGCGAGGTCGCGTTGGCCTTCGCCGCCGCGTCTTCCAAGACCGATCAGCTCCGCATCGCCGAACTGGTCGAGACCCACGGCCGCGAGCGCTTCGCCGCCGAATGGCTGCGCCATCGCGGCCTGGCCTGGGCGGTCGATCTTCTTCCCGAACCCCAACTCGATCCGCTGGCCGGTCGCCGGGAAGATGCCGGCCAGCTCCCCCTTGCCTTGAAGGACACGACCCCATGAAACCCAATATCCTGCGCCGCGCCATGCTGGCCGGCGCCATCGCCACATCGAGCATGATCGGCATCACCGCCGCCACGCCGGCGCACGCTCAGTTCGGCGGGATCGTCTATGACCCGACCAATTATGCGCAGAACGTGCTGACGGCCGCGCGGTCGCTCCAGCAGGTCAACAACCAGATTCAGCAAATCCAGCAGCAGGCGACCAGTCTCGTCAACGAGGCGCGCAACCTGGCTTCGCTGCCGTTCAGCTCGCTCCAGCAGTTGCAGCAGCAGGTGCAGCGCACCCAGCAGCTTCTCGGCGAGGCGCAGCGCATCGCTTATGACGTGCAGAACGTCCAGCAGGTGTTCAACGGCCGCTACAAGGGCGCGGCGCTCACCGGCACCCACGCGCAGATGGTCGCCAACGCCAATGCCCGCTGGGAGGATAGCGTCGGCGCCTTTCAGGATGCCTTGCAGGTGCAGGCCGGCG
>NZ_LSIS01000111.1:0-916 GCF_001556365.1 Blastomonas sp. CCH1-A6
CAATATAATTGCTTCCTATCTATCGGTCATACACGGACAACAAGGAGCAGACCATGAGCACTCTCTACACCACGCGCGTCAACGCCTATGGTGGCCGCAGCGGTACCATCAAGAGCGAGGACGGCATTCTCGACCTCGCACTCGCCATGCCCACGGAGCTGGGCGGCAAGGGCGGCGCGACCAATCCCGAACAGTTGTTCGCCGCTGGCTATGCCGCCTGTTTCGAGAACGCCGTCATCCATGTGACGCGCGGCAAGGCCGACAAGGTCAAGGATAGCGATATCGAGGTCGCAGCCGAAGTCAGCCTGCTGCCGACCGAACAGGGCGGCTTCCAACTCGCGGTCGCGCTCGAGGTCGAGATCACCGGGGTCGACCAGGCGAAGGCCGAGGAGATCGTCCGGGCGGCGCACGCGGT
Source organism: Blastomonas sp. CCH1-A6 (assembly GCF_001556365.1). Lineage (NCBI taxonomy): Bacteria > Pseudomonadati > Pseudomonadota > Alphaproteobacteria > Sphingomonadales > Blastomonadaceae > Blastomonas > Blastomonas sp. CCH1-A6. The sequence continues at coordinate 416 of NZ_LSIS01000111.1, forward strand.
CTGCCCCTATTCGAACGCGATCCGCGGCAATGTTGACGTCAAGATCAGCGTGTTCGCGCAATGACCGGCAAGGTGGCAGCGCCGGGCGATGATCCGCTTCTGCTCGATCGGCAGGTGTGCTTTCCGCTCTACGCTGCCACCAACCTGCTGAACCGGCTGTACGGCCCGGTGCTGAGGCCGCTGGGGCTCACCTATCCGCAATATCTGGTCATGCTGGTGCTGTGGGAAGAGGAGCCGCAGACGGTCGGAGCGCTGGGTGCGCGGCTCTATCTGGACAGCGGGACGCTGACCCCGCTGCTCAAGCGGATGGAGCAGGCGGGTCATGTCAGCCGCACGCGCGATGCCGAGGACGAGCGGCGCGTGCTGATCGGCCTGACCGAGCGGGGCAGGGCGCTGCGCGCAGACGCGCTGCACGTGCCCGAAACGATCGCGGGCGGTCGCTCGCCCGAGGGGCTCGACGAGCTTCGCGAGGGCGTGCGCAAGCTGGTGGCGATGCTGGCC
>NZ_LSIS01000112.1:0-430 GCF_001556365.1 Blastomonas sp. CCH1-A6
CAGGATCGCGGTGCCGACGCCGATGCCGATCAGCCCGAGCGGCAGCTGGTTCAGCCGGTCGGCATAATAGATCCACGAGACCGCGCCTTCGCTCAGGTAGCGCGCGGCAAGCGAGGTGGATATCAGCAGGTTGAACTGGATCGCACCTTGGCCGATCGCCGCAGGGGCAATCAGCAGCAGCATTGCCTTGACGTCGGGCGACAGGCGCGGACGCGAGAGCTTGAGCACCACGCCATTGGCGCGGCACGACAGGATCAGCCAGAGCAGCTGCAGCGCGCCCGACACGGTGACCGCAATCGCCTGGGTGATCGCGGTTTCGACCTCGTTATCGCCGCGGAAGAACAGCAAGGCCACGATCATGCAGATGTTGAGCAGGATCGGCGCGGCGGCATTGACCCAGAAGCGGTTGAGCGAATTGAGAATGCCGCCG
>NZ_LSIS01000113.1:0-13810 GCF_001556365.1 Blastomonas sp. CCH1-A6
GCGCGCGCTGGCGCGCTACATCGTCGAACGCGACAACTGACCGCAAAAGCGGCATCGCAAAGGGGAAGAAGATCATGCGGATTGGCGTTTACCCGGGGACGTTCGATCCCATCACGCTGGGTCATATGGACATCATCCAGCGCGGGGCGCAGCTGGTCGACCACCTGATCGTCGGCGTCACCACCAATATCGCCAAGAGCCCGATGTTCTCCGACGAGGAGCGCATGGAGATGGTGCGGCGCGAGGTCGCGCAGATTCCGGGCGCGAATATCAGCGTGGTCGGGTTCAGCTCGCTGCTGATGGACTTTGCCGAGGCGCAGGGCGCATCGGTGGTCATCCGCGGCATTCGCGGGGTCACCGATTTCGAATATGAGTATCAGCTCACGGGCATGAACCGCCAGCTCAACGACCGGATCGAGACCGTCTTCCTGATGGCGGACGTCGCGCTGCAGCCGATCGCATCGCGGCTGGTCAAGGAAATTGCGCTCTATGGCGGCGCTATCCACCGTTTCGTGACCGATGCGGTGCGGATCGATGTCGAGAAACGGGTACGCGAAACCGGCCTCAAGGGGTGATCCTGCGTACACCACGCGCTGCCCAAGTTCATTCATGACAGGCTCAGATGCTTTGGCTATAGCCATGCCCGAAATGGGGCAGGCTTTGCCACGCCGCCCCGGATGAATGGAACAGGAATGCCCGGTTATATGCCCAATATCTTGAAATCGCTTGCTGCCCTGTCGTTCATCCCGATGCTGCTCGCCCCCATCGCTGCCCAGGCGCAGGATTCCGCGCCGACCGAACAGTCGCAGATCGAGGTGGACAGGGCCGCCGCGCGCGCTGCCCGCGAGGCCGAGAAGGAAGCGGCCAGGGTCCGCAAGCAGCAGCAGGAGGAAGCCGAAAAGGCGGCCAAGCAGGCGCAGAAGGAAGAGGACAAGAAGGCCAAGGCGGCCGAGAAGGAGGCGCGCAAGGCTGCCAAGGAGCAGGAAGAGGCGTCCGAAGACAAGGACAAGGAAGCCCGCAAGGCTGCGCGCGATGCCGAAAAGGAATCGCTGGAAAAGCGTGACAGCAACGCTGCCGATGCCTCTGCTGTCGGCGCATCGCTGGTGCCGACGCCCGACAAGGCCGATCCCGACAATATCCTGTATCTCGACCTGTCGACCGGTGGCCGGGTGACGATCCAGCTCTACCCGGAAATTGCCCCCAACCATGTCGAGCGGATCAAGACGCTGACCCGCCAGGGCTTTTACGACGGCATCATCTTCCACCGCGTGATCGAAGGCTTCATGGCGCAGACCGGCGACCCGACGGGCACCGGCACCGGCGGTTCGGACCTTCCCGATGTCGCGGCGGAGTTCAACAAGTTCCCGCATCTGCGCGGCAGCGTGTCGATGGCCCGCGCGCAGGACCCGAACAGCGCCAACAGCCAGTTCTTCATCGTCTTCTATCCGCGCTTCTCGCTCGACAACAGCTATACGAATTTCGGCCGCGTGATCTCGGGCATGCAATATGTCGACGCCGTGCCGCGCGGCGAGCCGCCGAGCACCCCGGCGCGCATCCTGCAGGCTTCGCTCAAGTCGCAGAACAAGCCCGAGCCCAATTACGCGGCCCAGGCCCAGCCTGCCGAGCGCGCGATCTCGGTCGACGAGCTGAACGCGCCGATCAGCAACTGATCGCTTTTCAAGCAATCTTGCAATCCATCGTCATTCCCGCGAAAGCGGGAATCCCGCCTGGCACCTGACGCTGAACCGGAAAGCGGGACCCCCGCCTGCGCGGGGATGAAGAACCTTGCTGGATGGATTGCACCCGACGATGCGCGTTGACGAATTCGACTTCGACCTTCCCCAGGAACGGATCGCCCTGCGCCCTGTGCGCCCGCGCGATGCGGCGAAAATGCTGCACGTGCAGGGCAGCAGCATGACCGATGCGACGGTGCGCGATCTGCCACGCCTGCTGAACCCTGGCGACTGCCTGGTGTTCAACGATACCCGCGTCATCCCTGCGCAGCTCGAGGGGGTGAAGCTGGGCAGCCAGGCGCGCATCGGCGCGACGCTGCACAAGCGGATCGATCTGCGCCGCTGGCAGGCGTTCGTGCGCAACGCCAAACGACTGCGCGAGGGCGATGTCGTGCATTTCGGCGCGGGCGTGATGGCCGGGGTCGAGAGCAAGGCGGATGACGGCTCGATCGTGTTCGACTTTCAGGGCGACGAGCCCGTCGAGATCCTGCTCGAGCGGGCAGGCACAATGCCACTGCCGCCCTATATCGCGAGCAAGCGCGAGATCGACGAGGCCGATCGCGAGGATTACCAGACCCGCTTTGCGCAAAAGGACGGTGCGGTCGCTGCGCCCACGGCCTCGCTGCACTTCACCGACCGGCTGATGGCGGAACTTGGCGAGGCCGGGATCGAGCATGCCATGCTGACGCTGCATGTCGGTGCGGGGACCTTCCTTCCGGTCAAGGCGGACGACACCAACGACCACCAGATGCACGCCGAATGGGGGCGCATCGATGCCGAGACGGCGGACCGCCTCAATGCCATCCGCGCGCGCGGCAACCGCGTGATCGCGGTGGGGACCACCGTGCTGCGCCTGATCGAAAGCGCCGCGGGCGACGACGATATCATCCGCCCCTTCGAGGGCGACACCTCGATCTTCATCACGCCGGGCTATCGTTTCAAGGGCATCGACGGGCTGATGACCAACTTCCACCTGCCGCGCTCGACCCTGTTCATGCTGGTCTCGGCGCTGATGGGGCTCGATGTGATGAAAGCGGCTTACGCCCACGCGATCGCGAACGAGTATCGCTTCTATTCCTATGGCGACTCCTCGCTGCTGCTGCCCGGAGAGCGCGATCAGCTGATCTAGTCCGTCACTAACATAGATCAGTATTTTCGGTTTTCCCGATCAACTCGTCCCGGATTAATCTCCAGTGAACGGCGAATGCGCCGTCCCATTGCAGGAGATCAACCCGATGAGTCGCACCTCCGTTTCCGTGATTGCCTTGCTCGCTTTCACGCTTTCGGCGCCTGCCGCCTTTGCGCAGCCCGCCACCCAGCCGCAGGTCAATCCCGCTGCGGCCAATTCGAACCAGGACTGGTGGCCCGAGCGGCTCGACCTGTCGCCGCTCCGCCAGCATGCGCGCGAATCGAACCCGATGGGTGACGATTTCGACTATGCGAAGGAGTTCCAGACGCTCGATATCGCGGCGGTCAAGGCCGACATCAAGACGCTGATGACCACGTCGCAGGACTGGTGGCCGGCGGATTACGGCCATTACGGTCCGTTCTTCATCCGCATGGCCTGGCACAGCGCGGGCACCTATCGCACCGCCGATGGTCGTGGCGGCGCTGGCGGCGGCCAGCAGCGGTTCGAGCCGCTCAACAGCTGGCCCGACAACGCCAATCTCGATCGCGCGCGCCGTCTGCTGTGGCCGATCAAGCAGAAGTACGGCCGCAAGCTCAGCTGGGCCGACCTGATGGTGCTGACCGGCAACGTCGCGCTCGAATCGATGGGCTTCAAGACCTTCGGCTTTGCCGGCGGTCGCACCGACGACTGGGAAGCAGACAAGGTCTATTGGGGCCGCGAGAAGAAGTTCCTCGCCGCCGATCGCTATCATGGTGATCGCAAGCTCGAAAAGCCGCTGGCTGCGGTGCAGATGGGCCTGATCTACGTCAATCCCGAGGGCCCGAACGGCAATCCCGATCCGCTGGCTGCCGCCAAGGACATTCGCGAAACCTTCGGCCGCATGGCGATGAACGACGAGGAAACCGTCGCGCTGATCGCGGGCGGGCACACCTTCGGAAAGGCGCATGGTGCGCACAAGGCCGAAGAGTGCATCGGTGCCGATCCGGCGGGTTCGCCGACCGAACAGCAGGGTATCGGCTGGGTCAACAAGTGCGGCACGGGCAAGGGTGTCGATGCGGTGACCAGCGGGCTGGAAGGCGCGTGGTCGGTCAACCCGATCGCTTGGACCACCCAGTATCTCGACAATCTGTTCGGCTTCGACTGGGTGCAGACGCGCAGCCCCGGCGGTGCGATCCAGTGGATCCCCAGCGACAAGAGCGCCGCGAACCTGGTCCCCGACGCGCATGACAAGACCAAGCGTCACGCACCGATCATGTTCACCACCGACCTCGCGCTGAAGATGGACCCCGAATATCGCAAGGTGTCCGAGCGCTTCCACAAGGACCCGGACGCGTTTGCCGATGCCTTTGCCCGCGCTTGGTTCAAGCTGACCCATCGCGACATGGGTCCGCGCTGGCGCTATCTGGGCGCCGATGCTCCCAAGGTCGATCTGATCTGGCAGGACCCGGTTCCGGCAGTCGATCACCCCTTGGTCGATGCGCAGGATGTCGCCTCGCTCAAGGCGCAGATCCTGGGCTCGGGACTGACCACGCAGGAACTGGTGCGCACCGCCTGGGCGGCAGCGGCAAGCTATCGCGACACCGACATGCGTGGCGGCACCAATGGCGGACGCCTGCGGCTCGCCCCGCAAAAGGACTGGGCGGTCAACAACCCGGCGGAAATCACCAAGGTGGTGGCCAAGCTGGAAGCGATCCAGACCAGCTTCAACAAGGCGCAGAAGGGCGGCAAGAAGATCTCGCTCGCCGATACCATCGTGCTTGCAGGCAATGCTGGTATCGAGGAAGCCGCGCGCAAGGCTGGTCACAGCCTGACGGTGCCGTTCAAGCCGGGCCGCGGCGATGCCAGCCAGGCGCAGACCGACGTGGCAGCCTTCGAACCGCTCGAGCCGACCGCAGACGGCTTCCGCAACTATTATGGTGCGGGCAGCGTGATGTCGCCGGTCGACATGCTGGTCGATCGTGCGAACATGCTGAGCCTGACGGTGCCCGAAATGACCGTGCTGGTCGGCGGCCTGCGTGCGCTCGACGCCAATACCGGCGGCGCGAAGCATGGCGTGTTCACCAGCACGCCGGGTCAGCTGAACAACGCATTCTTCGTCAACCTGCTCGACATGGGCAACAAGTGGACGAAGTCGCCGAGCGAAGCGGGTCTGTATGAAGGACGCGACATCAAGTCGGGCCAGCTCAAGTGGACCGCTACCCCGGTCGATCTGATCTTCGGATCGAATTCGGAGCTTCGTGCGGTGGCCGAAGTCTATGCCGCCAGCGATGGCGAAAAGAAGTTCGCTGAGGACTTTGTCGCCGCCTGGACCAAGGTGATGAACCTCGGCCTGCAATAAGCTTCCCCGCCCCGGTGGCGGCGGCCCACATGCCGCCACCGGATGCAGGCCTATTTGTCCTTCATCACCCAGACCCCGTCCCACTCCCCATGGGGCGGGGTCGCTTGCAAGATGCGGCAGCGTTCGACATAGGTGCGCGACAGGCCGTCGCCGGGATTGAGCGACAGGCATTTCTCGAAGCGGGTGATCGCCTCGTCCCAGCGCGCGGCGCGATAGGCAAGAATGCCGTCCTCGAAATGGCCGAGCACGTCGCGCATCGCCGGGAAGGTCTGGGCGTCATGATAATCGAGCAGTTCGTACACGCGCACCGGCGCGGTCTTGCCCTTGACGACCACCAGATCGATGTCGCGCATCCGGTAGGTGCCGTTGAACCGCGCCACCGTGTTCTCGCTCGCCAGGATGCGCGCCGAATAGGCCTTGCACGCGCTTTCGAGCCGGCTGGCGAGGTTCACGCCATCGCCGATCACGGTGTAATCCATCCGCTTGGGACTGCCGATATTGCCCGAGACGATATGGTCGGTATGGATGCCGACGCCCATGTCCACAATCTTGAGGCCCCGGTCGCGGCGCTGGGCATTCCATTCCCAAAGCGTACGGATCATGTTGATCGCGGCGCGCGCGGCGCGGTCCGGATCGTCGTCGTGGGGCATGGGCAGGCCGAAACAGGCCATGATCGCATCGCCGATAAACTTGTCGAGCATGCCGCCCTGCGCGGTGATGCACTCGACCATGAGGCTGAAATATTCGTTGAGGAACGACACGGTGCCCTGCGCGCCATATTCCTCGGTGATGGTCGTGAACCCGCGCACGTCGGTGAACATGATCGTCGCCTCGGCGCTGACCCCGCCGAGCAGGTCGAGCGTGTCATTGTCCATCATCTGCGCGGCGATGACCGGGTCCATATAGCGCGACATGGTCGATTTCATGCGCTTCTCGCTGCTGATGTCCTCGACCATCAGCATCGATCCCAGCTTGCTGTCGTCGCTTTCGGAGACGAGCGGCATGATCGTGAGATTGACCGACTTGGTGACACCGGACAGCGCCACCTCTGCATCTGGGAAGACGTCGCTGCTGCGCTCTTCCTTCACCTTCTCGATCCGGTCGAGGATCCAACTGCCGCGCTCGTCGAGCAGGTCCGACAGCAGCCGCCCCTGAAGTTCGGAGGCCTTGCAAGACCAGATGCGCTCGATCGCCTGGTTGCAGGTGATGATCTTGCCCAGCGGATCGAGCGTCAGCACGCCGTTCGACATGCTCTGCAGCACCGATTCATTGTACAGCTTCATCCGCTGCACATCGTCGAACAGCTTGGAATTCTCGAGCGCGATGGCGATCTGACCGGTAAAGGTCTTGAGCTGCTGCTCGTCCTTGTCGGTGAACGCGCCGGTCTTCTTGTTGAGCACCTGGGTGACGCCGATGACCTCGCCCTGCTTGTTGATGATCGGCACGCACAGGATGCAGCGGGTGAAGAAGCCCGTCTGCCGGTCGAAACTGGGGTTGAAGCGCAGGTCGGCATAGGCGTGCGGAATGTTGAGGCTCTGGCCCGTGGTGAACACCGTGCCCGCGATGCCGACGCTCGACGGGAAGCGGATCTCGTTGACCTTGCCGCCCGCCGAGAACAGCGAGAACAGCGTGTCGGTCGCCTTGTCGTGGATGAAGATCGTCGCGCGCTCGGCCTCGAACATGCGCACTGTCTCTGCCACCACGCGCTGGAGCAGCCGGGTCAGGTCGACTTCCGAGCTGATCTCCGAGATCATCGAGAGGAAGGCGAGCTCCTTGGCGCGGACCTGCTCGATCTCCTCGATCGATTGAAGGCTTTGCAGGAAAACGGTTGCCTGGCTGGTCATCTCCTCGAGCAGGGCAACGTCATCGGTGGTGAAGTTGCCGTCATGCTTGTTGATGTTCTGCATCACGCCGATGATCTGGCCCAGTGGCGTGCGCACGGGCACGCAGACGATATTGCGCGTCTTGTAGCCGGTGCGCTGGTCGACCGTGCTGTTGAAACGCGGATCGGCATAGGCATCGTCGACAAGCAGGGACTCGCCGGTCTGGAAGACATGCCCCGCAATACCTGAATTGGCGAGGATGCGGATTTCCAGGCTCTGGCTGCCCTGGGCGAAGCGCGAATAAAGCTCGCCGGTCTTGGGATCGTTGAGAAACAGGGTCCCACGATCGCAATTGAGCTCGCGCGAGGTCAGCTCGACCAGCATCGCCAGCACGCCATCGATCTGCGTCATCGTCGCGCATTTGCGGGTGACCTCCAGCAGCACCTCGGTGCGGCGCAGCGCGGCGGCGCGCTGGCTCTCGGTCATCGGCCGCGCCAGAGTATCGGTGCCTACGCTCATCAGGCCTTTTCCCTCGTCATATCTTCCATCCGCTCGCGCAGCGCCTGGATCTGTTGCTGAAGCGCCTGTCGTTCGAGCGCATGATCCGACTCCTGGCGGGCTCGTGCCTGGACGGCGGCGGTGCGCTCGGCATCCAGCGTCTGGCGCAGCGCATCGATGCTGCCCTTGAGCTGCACGATCTCGGCCTGTGCGGCTGCGCGCTCGGCCTGCAGAGCGTGGTCGGACGCACGCTGCTGCGCTTCCATCTGGTCACGCATCTGCTGGATTGTCGTGGTAAGATCGGCGATGCGCGCCGCCTCTTCGGACCGGGCGCGCGTGATCTGCCGATCGGCATCGTTGGCGGCGGCTTCCAGTGCCTGGCGCAGACCGTCGATCGTCGCCTGAAGGTGCAGGTTGGCGGCGCGCATTTCCGAAAGCGCGTCCGGACTGGAATCTGATGTCATGTCGATCGTCCCCGCCAAACTGGTCCTATTGGTAACGGCGCATGTCAAGCACGGTTAACCGCTGATTTGCCATAAGGAGGACAATAATCTGTGACAGCGCGCACGCGCCCAGTCGTTTGTTGCAATCAGCCGATTGCGCGAAGTTAATCCTTGAGCTTCAGGGCTTTGCGCAACTCGGCATTGATCCGGCTCTGCCAGCCGGGGCCGGTGGCACGAAACCCTTCAAGCACCGCGCGGTCCAGCCGCAAGGTCACCTGCTGCTTGGGATTGTCAGACTTGGGCCGACCGGGGCGGGTGAGGGTGCCATCGGCGGGGCGGATGAGCTTGTCGCCATGCCAGACAGCGGCGCGGCGGAACTGGTCATCTGTCCATTCGGGTGTGTCGTCTGGATCAGTCCAGGGCTCATGCGGTGAAGCCATGATGGTCTGTTTCCCAACCTGGTTCAGGTATCAATATTGCAACTACAATAACCCGCCTCGTCAACTTATTCCATCGCCAGCAGCCGCTCGGCGCCGCCCAGGTCGACCGAGACCAGGCGGCTCACCCCGCGCTCGACCATGGTTACGCCGAACAGGCGGTGCATGCGGCTCATCGTCACGGCATTGTGCGTGACGATGAGGTATCGGGTGTCCGTGACCACGGCCATGTGATCGAGCAGGTCGCAGAACCGGTCGATATTCGCATCGTCGAGCGGTGCGTCGACCTCGTCGAGCACGCAGATCGGCGCGGGGTTGGTGAGGAACAGGCCGAAGATGAGCGCCACCGCCGTCAGCGCCTGTTCGCCGCCCGAGAGCAGCGTCAGCGAGGAGAGGCGCTTGCCCGGGGGTTGCGCCATGATCTCGAGCCCGGCTTCGAGCGGATCGTCGCTGTCGATGAGTTCGAGATGCGCCTTGCCGCCGTTGAACAGCCGCGCGAACAGCGTGCGGAAATGGCCGTCCACCGTCTCGAACGCGGCGAGCAGCCGCTGGCGGCCCTCGCGATTGAGCGCGCCGATCGAACCACGCAATCTTGCGATCGCCTCGACCAGTTCGTCATGCTCGGCCCGGATCGTCGCCATTTCGGTTTCGAGTGATGCGAGCTCGTCCGCTGCGATGAGGTTGACCGCACCCAGCCGCTCGCGTGCCTGGTGCAGCCGCTCGTGCTCGGCGGCTTCGGTCTCGGCCGCCGCGATCTGAGCCGGATCGAACGCGAAGCGTTCGGGCAGCAGCGGGGGCGGGCACTGGAAGCGCTCGCCGCAGCCTTGCGCGAGCTCGAGGCGTCGCTGGTCCTGATGTTCTGCTCGCGCGGATGCGCCAGCGCGCTGCTCGCGGGCGAGGGCGAGCGCTTCGGATGTCGCCGCAGCCAGTCGCTCGGCCTCAGCCAGCGCCTTTTCTGCTGCATGCGACGCCGCCTCCGCCAGGGACTGCGCCTGGCGTGCCTCGGCGAGCGATGCCTGGAGCGCTGTGATCGTCTCGCCCAGCTTTTCGGGCTTGGCCGCCATGCCAGCACGTTCCTGCTCCAGCTCGGCCGCACGCACCTGCATCTCGCGCAGCCGCTGTGCGGCCTCGCCCGATCGACCCTGCCAGCCCTTGATCTCGGCGCGCACGGTGGCACGCCGCTCGCGCAGGGCTGACAAGGTCTGGGCGTGCGTCGCCAGCGCCGCCATTGCGGAGCGCAGGCCTGTTTGCGCCGCGCCGGTGCGTTCGGTGAGAACAGCCACTTGCTCGCGCTGCGCTGCGCCATCGGGCAGGCCAGCGCGCGCTGCTTCGGCTGCTCTCAGGTCTTGCGCCGCGGCTTCGGCATCGGCAGCAAGGCGCTCGATACGCTCGGCGAGATCGTCGCGGCGCTCGGCATCGCGCTGCAGCGCGTGCTCGGTCTGGTCGCGATCGCGCAGCGCCTGGCGTTCGGCAGCTTCGGCTGTTCCCAGCGCGCGACTATGCTCGGCGATCCGCGCCTGCAGATCGGCGAGTTGCTGTTGCGCCAGCGCCAGAGCCGTCTCTGCGCCTTCCAGCCGTTCGGCCAGCGCAGGCCGAGCCACCTCGAGCTCGGTCAGCCGGGTGCGTCGCTCCAGCCGTTCTGCCGCCGCCGCACCGTCGCCGCTCGATACAAATCCGTCCCAGCGGCGCACACGCCCATCGCGCGTTACCAGCCGAACGCCGGGACCGAGCGCCTGTCCGGCATCGATATGTGCAACCATGACGAGCGACAGCCGCGCAGCGAGAGCCTCGGGCGCCCGGACATGGTCGGCGAGCCAGACGCAGCCATCGGGCAGGGCAGGGCGATCGACGGGCACAGCGGCCCCTGTCCAGCACCGCCCTTCTCCGGCAGGCTCTGCGATCGGAGCGCTCAGGTCATCGCCCAGCGCGGCGGCGAGCGCCTTTTCAAATCCCCTTTCGGCCTGAACCTGGTCGAGCGCGCGCTCGCCTCCGCCGGGTTTCTTGGCCAGGTCGCGCGTCAAGGCGTCGATCTCGCGCGTCATCGCGTTCAGCTCAGCGCGCAGCGTCGCTAGCTCGCTCTGCGCCGCATCGCGCGCCGGAACGACAGCATCGCGATCCGATTGTGCCTTGGCCAGCGCGGCCTCTGCCGCCGCCTTGGCCTGCGCCGCCTGCGCGCATTCGGCCAGCGCCTCGTCGCGAAGCCGTGCCAGCTCGGCCGCATCGCCGAGCCCGGAAAGCTGCGCCCGCGTCCGCTGCAATTCCTCATCTGCACGGCGGTGGCGCGCCAGTGCGGTGGCGAGCGCGGCATCGGCGACCTTGATATCGGCATCGGTGCGCGCCAGCTCGGCCCTCGCTTCGGCGAGCGCGACCTCGGCCTCGCGCACCGCGCGCTCGGCATTGTCCTGCGCATGGACGAGCACGGGGCCGCGCGCTTCCTCGGCAGCGATATCGGCCTGGACGCGGGCATTTTCCGCCTCCAGCCGTTCGAGCGCGGCGGTGGCATCATGGGTCAGCCGGTCCTCGCGCGCGCTGTCTTCGGCAATCCGCTTCTGCTGCCGGTCGAGATCGGAAAGGCGCTGCACGGCGGCATCGCGCTCTGCCGTCAGCGAAGAGAGCCGGAATGCCAGATCCTGGGCGGCATCGCGCGCCGACTGCAGCGCGGCACGAGTCTCGGCCAGCGTCTCGATCGCGCTGCGCTGCCCGGCCTGGGCGTCGTTCTGTGCCGTCTGGGCCGCAACTACGGCTGCCTCTGCCGCCGCAGCCTCGGCGCGCGCCTGCTTGGCCGTCTCGGCCGCGGTGCGCCAGCGCGCGAAAAGCGCGCGCGCCTCAGCCACCGCGATCTGGTGGCTGAGCGCGCGGTAGCGTTCCGCCGCCTTGGCCTGACGCGCCAGATTGGCCGAGCGCGCCTCCATGTCGGTGAGTACCTGCTGCAGCCGCTCCAGATTGGTCTCGGTCGCGCGCAGCTTCTGCTCGGCATCCTTGCGGCGGACATGGAGGCCCGCGATCCCGGCGGCCTCCTCGAGCATCTGGCGCCGCTCGACCGGGCGGGCGGAGATGACCGCGGCGATCCGCCCCTGGCTGACCAGCGCCGGGCTGTGCGCGCCTGTGGCGGCATCGGCAAAGAGCAGCGCGACATCCTTGGCGCGCACGTCGCGGCCATTGGCGCGATAGGCGCTGCCCGCACCGCGCTCGATCCGGCGGACGACCTCGAGCTCGCCATCCTCCACCGTTACCGCCGCGAGCACCGGCTGGCTGACCTCGGTGAGCAGCGCGACTTCGGCGAAATTGCGCGCGGGGCGGGTGGCGGTCCCGGCGAAGATCACGTCTTCCATGCCGCCGCCGCGCATCGACTTGGCCGAGCTTTCGCCCATCACCCAGCGGATCGCCTCGAGCAGGTTGGACTTGCCGCAGCCATTGGGGCCGACAATGCCGGTCAGGCCGGGTTCGATGCGCAGTTCTGCGGGCTCGACGAAGCTCTTGAACCCGCTGAGCTTAAGCCGCTTGAAACGCATCGGGGCAGTGAAGGCAGGGGGCGCGTGACTTGTCTGGCCCGGCACCGCAGCCTGGCCAGCCTCATCCGCCATCAATCCCCCATGGTCCATCGAACCCCCTTCAATGGCTCCGGGTCAGCGCGCCCCCATCGCCTGGATTTCGGTTTCCAGCGCCGGCCAGCCGGTGAATTCGACCTTGCGACCATTGATATAGAAGGTCGGCGTGCCCTGGATATCGTCTTCCTTGGTCGCGGTCTGGGTGTTCTCGGCCAGCGCCTGCGCGGTCTCGACATTGGTCAGGCACTGCAGCGCCTGATCGCGCGAAATGCCGCGCTGAGCGAAGAAGTCGATCAGACCGGTGCCTTCGGCCAGTGCGACGAAGCGCTGATTGTCGGGCAGGGCGAGCGCCGCCTCGAAGCGCTGCTGGCCCATGGCCTGCGCCTTGGTGAAGATGTCCGCCTGATTGGCCAGCACCTGCTCGCTGAGCGCGAAGAAGCTCTCGTTTGGCCCGCAACGCGTCAGCATCGATGCGGTGAGATCGAGCGGTTCGCGCACGAAGTTGCGGAATTCATAGCTCACGCGGCCGCTGGCGACGTATTTGTCGCGGATGGTCGCAAAGGCCTGTTCGGCGAATTCGGCGCAATGGCTGCAGGTGAGCGAGGCATATTCGACCAGCTTGATCGGTGCATCGGGATTGCCCATCACATAATAGCCCTTGTCGGTCTTGGTGACGGTTTCGGTCCAGTTCTTGCCGGCAGGCGCGGGGATGGCGGCGATCGGCTCGCCGGAGGGAGCGCCTTCCGCGGCCTTGTCGGCTTCACCGCTGCACGCGGCGACGGAGAGCATCAGGGGCAGGGCGATCAGGCTGGCAAAACGCTTCATACAGATTTGGTCCTTGTCATCGGAAACAGGGGGAAGTTCGACCCCGCGGGTCGGAAAATGCGTGGGTTCTGCTCTAGCGGCTGGCCAGCAGCGGTTCCAGACTTTTCCAGTCATAGACATTGGCCTGCAGCTTGCCGTTGATGGTGAAGCTGGGCGTTCCTTCGATCTTGACGGTCTCGCTGGCGAACTTGGTCATCGCCAGCACCTTGCCCTGTTCGGCCTTGTTGGCAAGGCACGCATCAATCTGGGCATTGGTGGCCAGCGGCGAATGCCGCCGCAGCTCGTCATACAGGCCAAGATCGCTGGCAATGCGCTTCAGCCGGGCGTTGATGTCGCCCTGATACCAGGCGGCCTGGCCTTCGCGGCCCAGGCTCCCGGCCTTGGTCATCCAGGTGCGCTGACTGGCGAGCAGACCGTGATGGCGGCGGAAGAAGCTGCGCGGTTCGCCGCAGCGTGCAAGCAGTGCGACGGTCATGTCGAGCGGATCGCGGATGAAGTTGCGCACCTCCAGGCTGGTCTTGCCTTTAGAGATGAAGCCATCGGCCAGCGCGGGATCCGATTCCTGATCGAACGCAGCGCAGTGCGGACAGGTATAGCTCATGTACTCGACGATTTTCTGCGTCGCGGCCGGGTTGCCCAGAACATGCCCGCCGACCTGGCTCTGGCTCACGCGGTTGGACCAGTCGGCCGGGGCTGCGGCCTTTTGTGCGGCACCGGGCGATACGGCAAATAGGCTCGCGGCGGCAGCAAGCGCGATGGCGGAAACGGCAAGAAGCGGGCGCAACGGCGCAATCATCGATCAACCTCATCAGGCAGGGGCGGCGCGAACAGGCGCACGGGTTTCAGATTGTCGCTCCTTAGCTGAACCGGGGCTGGCCGGGGAGCCTTTGAAGCGGCCTCGCGCGCTTCCTTTTCCTCCAGGCTGCGCGCCAGCGATTCGAGCACGGACTGCAGTTCGGGGTCGGCAATGGGCTTGAGGCCATCGGCTGGCGCGATGCTGATGGTCCGCAGCGATGGCGGCGGGGCAGGGCGCGGC
>NZ_LSIS01000114.1:0-1179 GCF_001556365.1 Blastomonas sp. CCH1-A6
CCTCGTCGGCAAGCATCTCCTGGGTCCAATTGAGAAGCGCGCGAGCGGCCCGCACCTGGCGGGAAGTGATCATACGCGATCACGTTCACGAGGCCGGGCCTATGCGCCATGAAAACGATTATTATAGTCGCCTTGGTATAAGGGGAACCGACAAACGCGAGCCGAGCGAACGTCCGGCGAGCGCGCCTTTTCCAGCGGCCGCGCGGACCATCGGGCCGCGCGGCCGCTGCCGATACGGGCATCCGAGTCGGCGGCGTTATGCCGGCGACAGGAAGCGAAGCCGCAGGGCCGGACGGTCCAGCCCTGCGGCAATGGGCGTCAACCTGTCTTGAGGCGTTGCATCCCTTCGGCCAGCGTCCAGAGCGCGCGGTTGAGCGTCACATTCTGGTCGATGCCGTTGATCGGTCGCGAACGGCTGCGACGGATATGGCCTTCGGCATTGCGCTTGCTGCCATGCAGCCCGCCCCGAATGATGTTCTCCTGTATCACGTTGAAGGTGGTCCACAGGCTGCTGTCCCGATCCTCGTGACGGCGCGGCTCGATGATCTGCTCGGGGGTAAGCGGGCTTTCATCATCGCCATAGCGGGCGACAAGGCTGACCTCGCCAAGCAAGCGCTGCTCATCTTCGGAAAGCCGAACCTCCTTCATCGTCTCGCTGGCGTCGATCAGCCGGGGGAAGTCCTCCGCCACGGTGTAAACGCCTTCGATGATGTCGTGCTGGATATTGCCCTTATGCGGCACGCGGACTTCCTCGAACCGCTCGCCCGCGATCATGCTGTTGGTGCAGACAAACCGCAGCATCCCGGCGAACATCTGATAGGCGCTAGTCCCGTCATGGCTGTTGACGATGATGACCTCGGCGGCCTCGGGCTTGCCGATGCCTCCGTCCCGGCGCAGCCGCAGCATATGCTTGGCGTGGCCGTGGCGGCTGCCGTCACGCGGGACCGACTGGACGGCGAAGAACGGGAACCATCCCTCTCGGCGCAGCCCCTCCACGATGTCGATGGTCGGGACATAGACATAGCGCTCCGAACGGCTGTCGTGCGCCTCGTTGGCGAAGATGGATGGGACGTGGCGATAGAGCGCCTCGTTGTCGAGCGGCTCGCGCCCGCTGATCTGATGGGCGTTGCGGCCGAACCGGGTGGCGAGGTGGTGGATGCTCATGGTCTTTCCTTCCGT
>NZ_LSIS01000115.1:0-5859 GCF_001556365.1 Blastomonas sp. CCH1-A6
GTCCAGCGTGCGATGCCGAAGCCGCCAAGTGCGGCGACGATCGCTACCGCCGCCACACCGCCAATAAGGCGCTTGTCATTCATCATCAGTAATCTCCGGAAATCGTGGGGGCCGGCGTCGTGAGCCGGGCGAGCCGGGCCTGCGCGTCGTGATAGGCGGCGAGCGCATCGACGTAGGTCTGGCGGGTCTGTGAGAGCGTGCGCTCGGCATCGAGCAGCGCAATCTGGTCAAACTTGCCTTGCGTCCAACCGATCCGCGCGATGCGGGCGGCTTCCTGTGCCGCCGTCAGTCCCGGCCCGCCTGCCGCCCGCGCGGTCGCGGCGGCGTTCTCCACTTCGGCTTGTGCGTTGGCGATCTTCTGCCGGGTATCAATCACGGCGAGGTTGCGTAGCGCGATAGCCTGCGTCTGTTCAGAGCGCGATTGGGCCGCGAAAGCGCTGCCGTTGTTGAAGAATGGAATAGGGATCGAAATGCCGACCACAGCAGCGGTGTCGTTGGTTGCCTCCAATCGGCGGGCGAATGTACTGACAGTAAGGTCGGGAACGCGCAGCGACCTTGCTACCCGCACTTGTGCGTCAGCGGTACGTACATCCGCTTCCGCCGCAGCGAGGGCCAGTGTCCCTTCAACCTCGATCGGCCGTGGCGGTCCGTAGTCATCGATCCGTTCAAAAGTTTTCATTATTCCGAAAGTATGAAGATCAGCTGGCGGTCAGCAATATCTTGAGTTTGCTTACCCCTGATGCGGCAACCTGTTCTCCAGGCTTGAGGGCAATGGTGACGAAGACTGCGCCATAAGAACTGCCCACAACTTTCAGCGCGGGAGCGCCATCAATCCGCACCTTGACCAGAACGGACCTGATTGCACGGTCGAGCGATGCTCATGCCGGGACGCACCTGACCCGCCAGCGGCTCGGGCAATTGCAGACCGTGCTTGAAAGCGGTGCTGTTTTCAATCACGAAGGGTATTGATGCCGCTATGACCGGGCCGCCGACCTGCGCGGCTACCGTGGCAACACGGTCTGAGATCGGCGCGCGCAGTGTGACCTCGCCTCCTGCGCGCGCGCCAACTCAGCACCATATTGCAGCGGTTCACGGCTCTTGACTGTGACGAGCGGCTGCCCTGCCCGACCATGTCGCCCTGGATGACGTACACCCGCAAGATTGCGCCGGTCGTGATGATCTGTTGCCTGTTCATCCCCGGTCCCTGCCAGCCGAAGCTGACAGCAACCTGACGGAGCGATCTATCGGCTGAAGTCGAGGATCAGCACGCTGTTCTGAGGATCAGTGCGGATCGCGCCGCCGTGCACCTGCATGATACGGTCGACGATGGCGAGACCCAGGCCGGCGCCATCCGGGCTGGCGTGGTCGGCGCGTCGGTTGCGTTGGATCAGCTGGGCAAGCTGTTCCTGCGACAGGCCTGGGCCGCCGTCGGTGACGCGGATTGCAGGCGTGCCGTCCAGCACCACATGAACGGTGCCGCCATCCGGCGTGACCCGGACAGCATTGTCGATGAGGTTGCGCAATGCCGCTGCAATCGCCTCGCGCCGCCCGAGGACGGATACCGTTTGGCCTTCACTCACCAGCTCAATGCTGCGGCCTTGCGCAATCACTGCCGGAGCACATCTTGCAACGACATCTCTGGCGATGTCAGACAGATCGATATCGTCGGTCGCAGTGGCTGCGGCCTCCTGCGCATCCATCTGCGCCAGCAACATCAACTGGTCGATCAGCCGCCGCATGGCAGCGACATCGCCTTTCAAACGCGCCGCGGTGGGATCCGTCATGCCATCGAGTTCCAGCATCATCGCTGCCAGTGGGGTACGCAATTCGTGCGCGACATCGGCGGCGAACGCTTCCTGGTGCATCGCCGATTGCTCCAGCCTTCCGAGCAGGGTGTTGACCGCCACGGTGAACGGCCGGATTTCGGTCGGCAGCTCACCATCATCGATGCGGATGTTGCGGTCGCGCCCCGTAATGGCGTTCAGCTGGTCCGTTGCATTCGTCAACGGTTTGAACGCCCGCCGCATGACGAACACGACTGCCACAGTCATCGGCACGACCAGTGCGACAACAGGCAACAGCACGTGTTCGACCATTTCGTGTAGCGCAGCCTTCAACGCATCTGCCGTTGCCATCTCGGCAAAGCTGATCCGGTATTCGATGAGCACGGCAACCAGCAGGAATACCGTGCCGCCAAGCCCGACCACCGCAAGGCCGCGCGCCAGAGAATTGAAAATCGACGTGGGTTGATGTGCCATTCAGTTGCTCCGCAGCATGTAGCCAACACCGCGCACCGTCTGCAGCTGCCCGGCAAGCCCTGCCTCGTCCAGCTCGCGGCGCAGACGCGATACGGTGGCCTCGCCGGCATTCGGGGTCACCGGCTCGTTGAAGCTGTATAGCGTGGTCTCGATCGTATCGCGCACCACAACTGTGCCTAGTCGGCGCATCAGCAGTTCCAGCAGGTCAGTCTCACGGCAGGACAGATCAAGGACCCGCTCGGAGCAGTGGGCCTCACGGCTGACCGGATCAAAAATGAGCGACCCGGCTTCCAGCATTGTCGCTGCGCGTGGCCCCGGCCTGCGCAGCAAAGCGCGAACTCTCGCCGCCAATTCCTCAATATCCACCGGCTTGACCAGATTGTCATCCGCACCTGAATCAAGCCCCGCGATGCGGTCTTCCAGCCCGTCACAGGCAGTCAGCATCAGTGCGGGAATCAGCTGGCGCGGGCTGCGCTGATGCTGCAGCCATGTTATGCCGTTCTCATCGGGCAGGCCAAGGTCAAGGATGACAGCATCGAAAGGTACGCTTTCCAGGCACGCATCCGCCGTCGCCATATCCGAGGCAACGTCGAAGGAAAAGCCCTGCCAACGCAGACCTTGTGCGATCAGACCGGCGAGGCGTTTATTGTCTTCCACGATCAGCAAGCGCACGGGTTAGCCCTCGTGTTTCGCAGGGCACCTGTGGAACCACGGCGCGAATGCTCAGTCATTGTCCTGATAGCCATCGGTGCCGACTGCCTCGCCTTGCTCATGTTCGTCTGCTTCGCTCGGTATCCCATCAAAAGCCGTCTTGTCATAGCGCAATATGCGTAGGCGGCGTGGACAAATTGGTTGACGCGAGACTCGGTGGTTGGTTCAAGGCTTCCTTTTGGAGGCAGGGTTGAGCCGGGGTGATCTGAGCGAAGCAGAATGGCTCGTTTTGAGGGATTTGCTCCCGATTGCAGCGGCAAATCGAGGACGTGGGCGACCGCCGGAAGAGAACCGTTCGATCATCAATGGTATTCTCTGGCGGCTTCGCTGCGGCACCCCTTGGCGCGATGTCCCAGTCAAATACGGCAACTGGAACACGATCTACCGTCGCTTTCGTCGTTGGAGTGAGGCCGGGGTCTGGGAAGCAGTATCGGTCACGCTGGCCGAGATCATGGCAGACAGCGGGCATTACAGCATCGATAGCACCACGGTTCACGCCCACATCTCGGCAGCGGGCGGAAAAGGGGGGCTGATCGACGCGCTCTTGGCCGCTCGCGGGGCGGGTTCACCAGTAAACTTCACTGCCTGGTTGATGCACGAAGACGACCACTCGCCTTCCACCTGACGGTCGGCGAAGCGGCCGATTGCAAAGCCTATGATACGCTGATCGCACTGCCGGAGCAGGCACCAAAAGCGCTGCTGGCCGACAAGGGATATGACGCCGATGCCATCCGCGCAGACCTCGCGAGTCGCAAAATCGAAGCCGTAATCCCGGGTCGTTCAAACCGCCGGGTAAAGATCGAACATGATCGGGCGCTCTACGGTGAACGAAACCACATCGAACGCTTCTTTCGTCGCGTGAAAATCAACCGCGCTATCGCAACCCGTTACGACCAACTCGCCGAGAGCTTCCTCAGCATCGTCCATATCGCCGCAGTCAGATACTGGTTCAAATTTGTCCACGCCGCTAGTGTCCCCCGTCAGCGCCTTTGGCACAGATTTGAGGTTGTGATTTAAGGAGGGTTGGGGCTTCGTCTTAGTTGCGAAGGAACAAAGAGGGAGCGCCCCCGCAACACCGCCATACTCTGACCACGATACCGATCCGCAAATACCGGCGGCCTCCACAACACGCTTACTGTAAGCGCAAAAACCTCCCCACATTTTCGTAGGCGCTGATCTGGCTATGTTTCGCCCCTCGTCTGAGGGGTATCGTAGTGGCCGATGATATAGGAACATTCGAAACAGGTTTCGAAAGGCAGGAGGGTCAGCGGCCCTCGCGTATGGACGTCATTCCAGCAGGGCCGATGCGGCGTCGCTGGTCGGCCGAGGCCAAGGCAAGGATCATAGCGTCGAGCTTTGAGCCCGGCGCCAACATCGCGGAAATTGCGCGAACGCATGGACTGTTGCCACAGCAGCTTTATGCCTGGCGGCATGACAGTATTCCGGGCAAACGCCTGGCCAGCAAGAAGCTGGGCTTTGTCCCGGCGGTGATCGAAGATGCGGGCGGCACCGGCTCGGCTGATGGTGGAGGCGATAAGATCGTGATCCGCACGGCCGCCCTCACGATCCATGTGCCGCCGGGCGCGAGCGAGGATCATATCGCTCGGGTGCTCGCCGCTGTGAGCCGGTCGGAATGATCATCCCGCCAGGGCCGCTCAAAGTGATGGTGGCGACAAAGCCGGTCGACTTCAGGAAAGGCGCTGTCAGCTTGGCGGCGCTTGTCGAGCATGAACTCGGGCTCAAGCCCTTCTCGGGGGTGGTCTTCATCTTCCGCTCGAAGCGGGCGAACAGGATCAAGCTGCTGGTCTGGGACGGCACTGGCCTAGTACTTGTGAGCAAGGTCTTGCAGACCGGAGGCTTTCATTGGCCCCGGGCGCACGATGGCGTGATGCGGCTGTCGGCATCGCAAGCGTCAGCCTTGTTCGAAGGGCTGCAATGGTCGAAAATGCACACGCCGCGCACTCAGGCTCCGGTGACGACGCGATAGGTCGCAAGCCTGATTCCCCTGATCGAAATGCCATTGCGGATCGCTCCCAAACTGCCAGAAATGGGGCATGTCCGCCACGGCAACCGACCTTCCTGACGATGTCGCCACCCTCAAGGCGATGGTCCTGGCCGGCCTCGAGCGTGAAGCGCGGATGCAGCACATCATCGACCAGATCACCCGTACGACATTCGGGAAACGGTCGGAAAAGCTGAGCGAAGATCAGCTGGCGCTTGCCTTCGATGATCTTGACGTCGCCCGTGCTGAACTGGAGGCGCTTGGCGAGCAGGCGGCAAGTCAGAAGAAGGAACGGGCGCGAAGGGAAAGCGGGACAGCGCGGGCGTCGCTGCCGGCGCATCTGACCCGCGTTGAGGAAGTGATCCTTCCAGACGAGAAGGAATGCCCCTGCTGCGGAGGCACGCTGCACTGCATAGACAGCGACATATCGAGCCGGCTTGATGTGATCCCGGTCCAGTATCGCGTGATCGTGACGTCCCGGCCGAGAATGGCGTGCCGCGCATGCAGCGAGGGGGTGTTCCAGGCGCCCGCGCCTAAGCATGTGGTGCCAGGCGGCCTGCCAACCGAGGCAATGATCGCCGATGTTCTGGTCAGGAAATATGCCGATCACATGCCCTTCTATCGGCAGGCACAGGCGCTTCGGCGCCAGGGCATTAAGATCGACCGGGGAACCATGTGCAACTGGGCGGGTCGAGCCGCGGGCTGGCTCGGCCGCCTGACCAACCGAATGAAAGCGGAACTGCTGACGAGCGCGAGGCTGTTCGTCGATGAGACCACCGCCAAGGTCCTGGCGCCCGGCACCGGCAAGGTGAAGACGGGATATCTCTGGGCGATCGCTCGTGATGATAGGGCGCATGGCGGCACCGATCCACCGGCGGTCGTCTACAC
>NZ_LSIS01000116.1:0-588 GCF_001556365.1 Blastomonas sp. CCH1-A6
GCGGCGCGCTCCGGCTTGCCGTTGCTGGCACCAACAACCTACTTTTTGGCGGCGCAACGACGTCCGCATATTCCGCGACTAACCGCACGGCCGTCCAACTCGATGGCGTCGAAGGTGTTGTGCTGGCATTTCGCACGGCGAGCACGAACCGCGGTTACATGTTCGCCACCGCAGACCAGATCCTGCTCGAGGCGGAACCCGTCGCCGAGATCAAGTTCAACACGCTCGGGGCAAAGCCGATCTTGTTCGGAACCTCGAATGTCGTGCGCTTCAGGATCGACCCGACCGGCCCAATGCTCGGCGGCAAGACCGCATCAGACGGCACGGTGCAGGGCGTGGAAATGCACCCCAGCGGCACCTTCTACGGCACCAGCGTTTCGACCTTCGCGGGCTATTTCAATCGCCTGAGCAGCGACGGCTCTGTCATCTCCCTGCGCCGCCAGGGCACGGAGGTTGGCAGCATTTCGGTCACGACCACGGCGACGGCCTACAACACAAGCTCCGACTATCGCCTCAAGGAAAACCTCGAGCCCCTGACCGGCTCGGGCGATTTCATCGACGCGCTGAACCCGGTGCGCGGCACATGGA
>NZ_LSIS01000117.1:0-333 GCF_001556365.1 Blastomonas sp. CCH1-A6
CCAGCCCGACTATGCCCAGCCAGGCGTTCGCATCGCCAAAGGCGGGGACCGGCGCGTTCCACCAACCGGGGTGCCTGGACTGGCATTCGCGGCGCAGCGCTAGCAGACGCGGACATAGCAGACAGTCGACCGGCGGTTCGGTATGCGCAATGGGGCTTAACTCCATCATGTCCTCGCGCTAGGCGCTGGGCATGGATGAGGCAAGCACACAGCATTATCTGATAGCGTTGGGATCGAACCGCCGGCATCATCGCATCGGCGCGCCGCGCCAGGTGCTGGGTGCTGCCCTGCTCGCGCTGGCGAGCGAGGGCGCGGATGTGCTGGGAATCGCCC
>NZ_LSIS01000011.1:0-5612 GCF_001556365.1 Blastomonas sp. CCH1-A6
AGGCATCGACCGCGAAGATGGTCAGCGCCTCGGCGCGCTCCTCGAACCGGCGGATACGCAAATCGCCCTTGCGGATGCGCAGCCGTTTCGGCGCGTCGGCCGCCTCCTGCTGGCGGCGGATTTCCTGCCAGGGCACCGCCGCGCGCAGCGTATCGATCAGCGCCAGCCTGGCCCCGCCGCGCGGCAGGCCGGGGCGCGCACCAAGCGGTTTCCCACGCAGCTGCGAGGCGCGCTTGCGCCCTGCCCCGCCTGCCCCTGTGGCACGGCGTGCGCTCCGCCCCTCGCCGATCCGCGCGAGCACGTCCTTGGGGATCGAAGCGAGTGCAGCGGCGAGGATGAGATCATCGAGCGCATCGGGATCATGCTGTTCCTGCTCGCTCTCGGCATCGCCCGGCGGAGGTTCGTCCTCGGCTTCGGGCGGCGGGGGCGGCTCTTCGGCCTGTTGCGGCATCCGTGTGGCGCGCGGGCCCAGAATCGCGCGCGCGGCGAAGGCGAGGTCGTCTTCAGTGGCGTCATCGCGTCCGTTCCACTGCGCGTGCAGGCGGGTGGCGGTTAGCGCGAAGAGCAGCGCGCGCGCGGAGTCCACACCCAGAGCGAGCGAGAGATTGGCGAGGCTCGCAACAACCTTCCCCCCTCCGTTTGTCCCGAGCGTGTCGAGGGACGTATCGCAACCGTCCGAGATCACGTCCCTCGACTTCGCTCGGGACAAACGGGAAGGGTCATTGTCTTGGCTTTCGACTGACTTGGTTGACACAACCCCCTCGCACCAGAAGCCCACCCGCTCGGTCAGCGCCACAGGAGGCGCCTCGTCCTCGCCACCATCGTCGAGCAGCACCAGCGCGAAGCCAGCGCCCGCATCCATCGCCTGCGCGATCCGACCCGCGACCAGCGCGGACATCCGCTCGGCCATCGGCACGACCAGCAGGCCGCCCGCCGCCTCGTGCAGCAGTCCCGTCTGCTCGATCCGGTGACCCGCCGCCAGCGAGGCGGCGACATCGAGCCCGCCGCACAGCCGTTCCTCGTCGATATGCACCGGCACGCGGCGCACCGGACGGCCCTGGAAGGCGCCCATCAGCAGCGCCAGTGCCGCCTCGCGCTCTGGCCCCGCGCCACGCAGCCAGATGCCGCCCAGCCGGGCGGGCGCAGCGGCCAGCAACCGGGCCGCCGTCAGCGTGTCGGTCATCCGAAAAGCTCGGTCAGCGCCCGGTCGATGCGCGCGGTCGATCCCGTCTCGTCGAGCACGTCGCGGCGCAGCCGGTGGCGCAACGCCATCGGCGCGATCGCGCGCAGATGCTTGCGTTCGGCCGATTTCGCGCCCTCGAGCGCGGCATAGGCGCGGGCCGCGCGCATGAGCGTGAGTTCGCCGCGCAGGCCATCGGCCCCCACCGCGATGCACAGGCTGGCAGCATCCTGCAGCGTTTCATCGGGCATCGCGACCTTGGGCAGCGCCTTCTTGCCCTTGGCAATGCGCTTGACGATCTTGGCATCGGCCTCGGCCCAGTCTGCGGCGAATGCGGCGCCATCGCGTTCCTGCGCATCGCAGCGGCGCATGATCTCGATACGCTGTTCGATATCCTGCGGCGTCTTCACCTCGACCGACAGGCCGAACCGGTCGAGCAGCTGCGGGCGCAGTTCGCCCTCTTCCGGGTTGCCGCTGCCGATCAGCACGAATTTCGCCGGATGCCGGACCGACAGCCCCTCGCGCTCGACCAGGTTCTCGCCCGATTGCGCGACATCGAGGAGCAGGTCGACCAGATGGTCCTCGAGCAGATTGATCTCGTCGATATACAGGTATCCGCGATGCGCGCGGGCGAGCAGCCCCGGCTCGAACGCCTTCTCGCCACGCCCCAATGCGCGTTCGAGATCGAGCGCGCCGAGCACCCGGTCCTCGGTCGCGCCCAGCGGCAGGTCGACGAAGGGCACCGGCACCTTGGCGGTCTTGCGCGCGCCGCATTGGTCGGGGCAGCGATCCGCCTCATCGGGCGCGCAATTGTAGCGGCACCCGGCAATCGCCACCATCGGCGGCAGCAGCGCGGACAGCGCCCTTGCGGCGGTGGACTTGCCGGTGCCGCGATCGCCGAACACCATAACCCCGCCTATGCGCGGATCGACCGCGCTGATCAGCAAGGCACGCTTCATTTCGTCCTGGCCGACGATGGCAGAAAAGGGAAAGGCCATGGCCCATGTCTAACACATCGGACGGCCATCACAAGCAAAGTGTCAGGCTAGGTTGACGGTTGTTACCAGAACGAAATCCTCCCCCAGCTTGCTGGGGGAGGATTGAAGAGGATGTCAGCGCGAGCTGGCCAGCCGCTTGCGCAGGGTTTCCAGCGCGGATTTCTTGATCTGGCAGACGCGCGCGGCGGTGATGCCGAGCACCAGGCCGATTTCGTCGAGGTTCATCTCCTCGATATAATGCAGCTGCAGGATGAGCTGCTCGCGCTCCTTGAGCGTGCCGATGCTGGCATTGAGCAGCTGCTTGAGATTGTCCGCCTCCATCCGGGTTTCGGCGGAATCCTCGGAATCGGCAAACCACATCGAATGTTCGGAATAGACCTCGTCCATCGATTCGAACTTCACGTCCTGCGCCGCGTCCGAGCGCATGCGGAATTCGGCGGCGTCCATGCCCATCGCAGCGGCCAGCTCGGCTTCGGTCGGGTTGCGGCCCAGTTCGCGCACCAGCTTCTCGCTCGCCCGGCGCAACTGCTTGCGGAAGTCCATCGCCGACCGGCACATGTTGCTGTTGGCGCGCAGATGATCGATCAGCGCGCCGCGGATCCGCATGCTGGCATAGGTGGCAAAGCCGTGCCCGCGATCCTCGTAGTTGTTCGCCGCCTCGACCAGCGCGACCATGCCGATCTGGACCAGGTCCTCGATCTCTATCACCCCCGGTGCCATGCCGCGCACGTGCCAGGCGAGCTTGCGGACCAGCGGCAGATGCGCCTCGATCAGCTTGCCGGGCGGCACGGCGGCAGGCTTGCGGCCGTAGGTGATCGTCTCGATGGGAAGATGCTGCATGTCAGGTGTCCAGCTTCATGAGAATGTTCGGGATCGGCGTCTGCATCAGCCGCGCGAGAAGGAATGTTCGGCCTGGGGCGTGCGGTAGCCCGCCTGTCCGCCGACAGTGGCGACCACCTCGACCGGCTTGTCGTCGGGCAGTTCGCGGAACGAGAGCACCGGCGTATCGGGGAAGCGCGGGCGCAGGAGATCGGCGAGCGGCTTGCGCGCCTGGGGCGAGGTGACCAGCGCATAGTTGCGCTGTTCGAGCATCAGCGGGCGCGCCGCCTGTTCGATCGCGCCCAGGATGCGCTGCGCCAGCCCCGGTTCGATCGGGAAGGCAGCGTCGCCTGCGACGCGCAGCGACTGGGCGAGCAGCGTCTCGAGCTCGGCATCGAGCGTCACCACCGGCAGCGGCAGGTTCACCGGCACCAGCGACTGGATGATGATCGATCCGATCCGCTGGCGCACGCCCTCGACGATCTGCGCCACGGTGGTGCCTTCGGCCGCCGCCTCGACCATCGCCGAGCAGATGCGGCGGAAGTCCTTGAGCGGCACGCCCTCGCGCAGCAGCTCGCGGCAGACGGCGGAGATGGTGAACAGTGACAGCGGCTGCGGGGTGAGGCCCTCGACCAGCTGAGGCGAATTTTCCTTGAGCGTTTCGAGCAGCTTCTTGGTCTCGTCCATGCCGAACAGCTGCGCGGCATTGAGGCGGACCATCTGGTTGAGATGCGTCGCCATGACGGTGGCAGCATCGACCACGGTATAGCCCGCGACGATCGCCTCGGCGCGCTTGTCGGCGCTGATCCACACCGCATCCATGCCGAAGGTCGGGTCCTTGCAGGCGCGGCCTTCGATCGGCGTGTCGATATCGCCGCTGTCGAGCGCGAGCAGATCGTCGGGCCAGATCTCGTCCTCGGCGACGATCGTGCCGCCGATGGTGATGCGATAGCTGTTGGCGGGCAGCGCCATGTCGTCCTTGATGCGAACCAGCGGGATGACGAAGCCCAGTTCCTTCGAGATCTGCTTGCGGATGCCGGTGACGCGGCGCATCAGCGGCGCGTCGCGGCGCTCGTCGACCAGCGGCACCAGGCCAAAGCCGACATCGATGCCCAGCATCGCGCCATCGGACACGTCTTCCCATTCGATGGCATTGGGGTTTTCGGGCGCTGCGGGGGCGACGTTCTCGACCACGGGCGGCTTGGGACGCGACAGCTTCCACGCGATGAACCCGGCAGCGGCGGCAGCGGGCAGGATGATGAGATGCGGCATGCCGGGCAGCACGCCCATGATGCCCAGGATCACCGCGACCGGCGTCCAGGCCTTGGCGATGGCGAACTGGCCCGAGATCTGGCCGGGCAGGTCCTGCGCCGAATTGACGCGGGTGACGATCGACGCGGCGGCGATCGACAGCAGCAGCGCGGGCACCTGCGCGACCAGCGCGTCGCCGATCGCCAGCATGGTATAGTTGGAGGCGGCTTCGGCAATGCCCAGGCCATGGCTTGCCATGCCCAGGATGATGCCGCCGACGATATTGACCACCAGGATCAGCACGCCCGCGACCGCGTCGCCCTTCACGAACTTGGACGCACCGTCCATCGACCCGTAGAAGTCGGCTTCGGTCGCGACTTCGGCGCGGCGGGCCTTGGCTTCCTCGGGCGTCATCAGGCCGGCGTTCAGGTCGGCATCGATCGCCATCTGCTTGCCGGGCATCGCATCCAGGGTGAAGCGCGCCGACACTTCGGACACGCGGCCCGCGCCCTTGGTGATGACGACCAGATTGATGATCATCAGGATGGCGAAGACGAAGATGCCGACGACATAGTCGCCGCCGATCAGCAGGCTGCCGAACGCCTCGATGACGTGACCTGCGGCCGCGCCGCCCTCATGCCCGTGCACCAGCACCACGCGGGTCGAGGCAACGTTGAGGCCCAGACGCAGCAGCGTCGCGAACAGCAGCACGGTGGGGAAGCTCGAGAAATCGAGCGGCTTGGTGACATTCAGCGCCACCATCAGCACCGCAAGGCTGATCATGATGTTGAAGATGAAGCCGATGTCGAGCACCATCGCGGGAACGGGCAGCACCAGGAACACCACCAGCAACAAGGTGGCGAGCGGCAGGATCGAGCCGCGCGACATGGCGAGGATATTGGCAAGCTTGCCGGAAGCAGGGTTCATCTAGGTCAGGCTCCCATCGCGGCGAGCAGCATGTAGGCCAGCCGCGCATTGTCGTTTCCGCCGATGCTGGCGGTCATTTCGGGTCGGGCGGCGCGCGCGCTGGCGAGCCGGACGTAATCGGCAGGCTGGACCTGCGGCAGATCATTGCCATCGCGCGGCAAGCGGCTGCCGCCGGCGGCTGCCGCCCCGCCGAGCTTGTCGGCAAAGCGGGTACGGATCTCGGCAAAGCTGCGCGGCGCGCCCGAGCGATCGTAGAAGATCGAGCGGTTGGCCCCGGCGGCGCGCGCGAACATCGGCGCGGCTGCGGCATCGGGATTGGCATCGTGCGCGGCGAGGAACTGGCGGGCACCTTCGGGGCCCAGGAAATGCGCGAGATACAGGTCCACCGGCGCAGCGCTGCGGCCGAGCGAGGATTCGAGATACTGGCGGTTGTCGGA
>NZ_LSIS01000118.1:0-6899 GCF_001556365.1 Blastomonas sp. CCH1-A6
TTCGGCGGGGACGCCCGCCAGCAGCGCCAGCTCTCGCCCGACCATCGCCGCGTTCTCGCGTTCCTTGAGCGAGGCGGCGCTGGCCGATGCCGATGCCAGCTGCGCGGCCTCGGCATCGCCTGCCGCCGTGCCGACGCGGAACTGGTCGAGGCTGAGCTTGACCGGGCGGCCCAGCGCCTTGGCCAGCCGGGCCTCTCCAAGCGCAGCCGCCCGGCTGCGAAATTGGGGCGTCAGCACGGTTGCACGGATCGTCAGAGGGTCGCCCGCGAAATCGATGTCGAGCTGGTCGATCTTCGCCTGGCGCGGAAACTGTTCGGCCAGCACCTCACGTGCCTGGCGCTGCGCGCGCGCCTCCCACGCGATCTGGCTGAGCGAATAGCCGAGCGGGATGGCCAGTGCCAGAAACACCACGATGATCACGCCCGCCTGCATCCCGCTCTGCCGGCTGGTCAGCTTGGGACCGAAGCCATAGAGCCGCGCCATCACCGCAGCCGCGATGGCGATGGTCATCAGGTTGGTGACGAACAGCAGCAGCGCGCCGAAGAAAACCGTGGCGTTGAGCGTGGCAAGGCCGAAGCCCACTGTCGCCAGCGGCGGCATCAGCGCAGTCGCGATCGCCACGCCGACGATCGTGCCCTCGCGCCCCCGGATCATCGCATAGGCCCCCGCCAGCGCCGAGAACAGCGCGACCAGCAGGTCGAACAGATTGGGTCGGGTGCGCGCGGCGATCTCGGAGGTGACGTCCTTGATCGGCGAGAAGAAGACCACCAGCGCGGTGAACAGCACGGCCATGACAATCCCTGCCGCCAGCGTCATCGCGGTGCGGCGGATCTCGTTGCCATCGATGGTCGCGATGCCGAAGCCCAATCCAATGATCGGACCCATCAGCGGCGAGATCAGCATCGCGCCGATCACCACCGCAGGCGAGGACAACAGCAGCCCGAGCACCGCAATGCCCGCCGACATCAGGATCATGAAGGCATAGCGCGGGGTCAGGCTGGCCTCGTCATCGACCTTGGCGATCACCGCGCGATGCTCGATGCCGGGGATCACGCTGCCCCGCCACCAGCTGCCCAGCGGCCCGGTCAGCCGCGCGGCAAAGCGACCCAGGCGCGATCCTCCACCAGAAGCGGGCGCTGGCCCTCGAGCGGCGGGAGCGGATTGGGACATGGCACGTTACCCTTGGGTTACCCGGCCAGGGGTGGACCCCACCGGGCTTTGCAGATAGATGCCCGAACATCGTCGCGCCATGCAACGGCAGCCATCATGGCCCCGGTGCGTTGGTACTGGCTCAAGCGGACTGCCCCCCGGCCGGGGAATGCCCTTCAAGGGCAGGCGCGGTCAAGCGCATTAGGGCATCAATAACGGGAGCAGACATGGGCGCACAGGGGATACCGGGCGGCAGCGAGACATCGGCGCTGCGCAAGTTCCTCAACAGCGAGGCAGCGGGCGGCATCATCCTGATCCTGTCTGCGGCGATCGCGATGATCATCGCCAACAGCCCGCTCTACGACCTGTACCATCATGTGCTGCACGATATCCAAGGCCCGGTGCTGACCAAGAAGCTTGGCCCCATGACCCCGCATCTGTGGATCAATGACGGCCTGATGGTCATCTTCTTCCTCTATGTCGGGCTCGAGATCAAACGCGAGCTGGTCGACGGGCGGCTTTCGACCTGGGACAAGCGCCGCCTGCCAGTGATCGCGGCGATTGCTGGCATGGCCATGCCCGCGATCATCTATCTCGTCGAAACCGGCGGCGATCCTGCGGTCGTCAATGGCTGGGCCATCCCCGCAGCCACCGACATCGCCTTTGCGATGGGCGTGCTCGCGCTGCTCGGCAAGCGCGCGCCGACGTCGCTCAAGCTGTTCCTGGTCACCGTTGCGATCGTCGACGACATGGGGGCGGTGGCGATCATCGCGCTCTTCTATACCGAAGGCCTGGCCCCGGTCTGGCTGGGCCTGGCCGCCGCCGTGATGGCGGCGATGTACGCACTCAACCGCTTCCGGGTGATGAACCTCATCCCCTATCTGCTGCTCACCGTGGTGCTGTGGTACGCGATCCTGCAATCGGGCGTGCACGCGACGATCGCGGGCGTGCTCGCCGCGTTCATGATACCGATCATCAAGACGCCGGGAACGCCGGACGCACACGACAGCCCGCTGCACCGGCTGGAACATGCGATTTCGCCTTGGAGCAGCTACCTCATCATCCCGCTGTTCGGCTTTGCCAATGCAGGCGTGTCGCTGGAAGGCGTGGGGCTGGGCGAAGCGTTCGCGCCGGTGCCGCTCGGCATTGCCTCGGGCCTGTTCCTGGGCAAGCAGATCGGCATTTTCGGCAGCGTCTGGCTGGCAGTGAAGCTCGGCATTGCCAGCCGGTTGCGCGGCGCCACCTGGCTTCAGGTCTATGCCGTCGCCGCGCTGTGCGGAATCGGCTTTACCATGAGCCTGTTCATCGGTGCGCTCGCGTTCCCGGGCAATGCGCTGCTGATCGACGAGGCGAAGATCGGGGTGATCATGGGCTCTGTCGCATCGGCGCTGCTCGGCTATACGATCTTGCGCATCTGCCCGCTTCATCCGCAGCATTACGAGGAGGAACTGGAGCAGGAAGAGGAAGTCCGGGTCGATGGCGATGTCGAGAGCCTCGAGGACGACGAGGAAGAGGAAGTGGTCCGCACATGAGGATGATCACCCGTTTCGGCCTGCTGGCGCTGGTGCTGGCCTGCGCCGCCTGTGGCGCCAAGCCCGCGCCCCAGGCGAGCAAGCCCGCCGATCCGCTCAACGACATCGCACGCCAATATGTGCTGCTGTCGCTCGAGATCGGCACGCACGAGGATGGCTATATCGATGCCTATTACGGCCCGGCCGAGTGGAAGACGCAGGCCGAGGCGAACCCGCGCGATCTTGCCGCGCTCGCCCAGGCGGTCGATGCGCTCGACGCCAGCCTGATGGCCGTCGATGTTTCGGGCCGCGAGATCATGGTCAAGCGCCGGGCGAAGTTCCTCCACGCGCAGCTCAACGCCGCACGCACGCGGCTGAAGATGCTGCGCGGCGAGAAGCTGTCGTTCCGGCAGGAATCGCTCGGCCTGTTCGGTGCGACGCCGGACATCCAGCCGCTTGCGAGCTATGATCCGGTACTTGCCGAGATCGAGGCGCTGCTGCCCGGCCCCGGTACGCTCGCCGAGCGCGTCGATGCCTTTCAGGAACGCTTCATCATTCCCGCCGACCGGCTGAAACCGGTGTTCGACCGCGCCATCGCCGAATGCCGTGCGCGCACCGCCGCCCACATCCCGCTGCCCAAGGGCGAGAGCTTCCGCATGGAATTCGTCACCGGCAAGCCGTGGAGCGGGTATAACTATTACCAGGGCAATCTCGCCAGTCTGATCCAGATCAACACCGACCTGCCGATCCGCATCACCCGCGCGGTCGATCTGGGCTGTCACGAGGGATATCCCGGCCATCATGCGCTCAACTACCTGCTCGAACAGAAGCTGACGCGCGGGCGCGGCTGGGTCGAATTCAGCGTCTATCCGCTCTACAGCCCGCAAAGCCTGATCGCCGAAGGTTCGGCCAATTTCGGCATCGATCTCGCCTTTCCGGGCGACGAGAAGCTGGCGTTCGAGACGCGCGAACTCTACCCGCTCGCAGGCCTTTCGACCGCCGATGCCGCGCGGCTGGCACAGCTGCAAAAGGCGCTTTCGGGGCTGCGTGGCGCCCGCTTCACCATCGCGCAAATGTACCTCGACGGGCAGATCGACCGCAATCAGGCGATCGTGCTGACGCAGAAATACCAGCTGATGAGCGAAGCGCGGGCGAAACAGTCGGTCGGCTTTACCGATGCCTATCGCAGCTATGTGATCAACTATGGCCTCGGCCAGGACATGGTGCAGGCCCATGTCGAGGCCGCCGGACCTGATGCGAAAGCGCGCTGGGCGGCGATGGAGCGCGTGATCAGCGAGCCGACCCTGCCGGTCGATCTGGCTGTCCGATAGGGCCTCCCCACGCAACCTTGCTCGTCATTTCCGCGAAAGCGGGAATTCCGCTGCAGCGCGAAACGCTGAAATGAAAGCGGGACCCCCGCCTTCGCGGGGGTGACGAATCAACTGCGGGCGAAATCAGCTCGCGAACAGCATCGCGTCGTCGGCGAACGCCTTGAACTCGAGCGCATTGCCCGCCGGATCGTGGAAGAACATCGTCGCCTGCTCGCCCACCTGGCCCGCAAAGCGGATATGCGGCTCGATCACGAAGCGCGTCCCTGCCGCCTTGAGCCGATCGGCCAGCGCGTGAAAATCGTCCATCGTCAGCACCACACCGAAATGCGGCACCGGCACGTCATGCCCGTCGACCGGATTGTGATGCGCGCGCCGCGCACCGGCATCGGGATCGAGATGCGCGACGATCTGATGGCCGAACAGGTCGAAATCGATCCAGTGATCCGACGACCGCCCCTCGCCGCAGCCCAGCACCTCGCGATAGAAATGCCGCGCAGCCGCGAGGTCATCGACCGGAAAAGCGAGATGAAACGGCCGGATGGTCATCGGATGGAGCCTCGGATCAGAAACCGGTCAGGGCGGCGTCGAGACCGGTCGGCACCACGTTGATCACGATCGGCTTGCCCTCGAGGTCGAGAAAGACGAGCTCGAGCTTCTTGGCCTTCTTGAAATTGGCGATATCGGTCGGGCCCAGCGGCTTTTCACCGATACAGCCCTCGGGCAGGCAGCGGCTGAACACGATCTTGTCGATCGCCTTGGTCTGGTCGCCATCGACCTGGATCAGCGCGCCGGTATCGAGCCGCACGCCCAGCGGCACCTTGACCAGCAGCCCGGTCTTGCCCGTGGTCTTCTGGCGGGCGATCGCGACGCGGATCACTTCCTTGTTGTTGCCCTCGTCGATCAGCGACTGGACGGCGTCGCAGATTTCCTGTTCGCCGGTGCCCTTGCAGCCTGCGGTCCAGGGCTTGGCGCCATTGGTCCCCATCTTCGGCGTGATCGCCTGGGGTGCAGCGGGGGCGGTGGCAGCGGGTGCAGCCGGGGTCGCAGGCTTGGCGGTCTGCGCGGCGAGCGGGGCGGAGACCAGAGCTGCGGCCAGCGCGAGCGCGGCCGAACGGAACACCAGATTCATCGCAATCATACTTTCTTCACTGGGCCGGCTGCCATGTCCACAAGGGGGGCTCCGTGCCGTTGCACAGGCTGATATACTCGCAGCCGCCGGGCTGTCCATCGCCCAGAGGCACACCGTTGCGATCGCCATCTTCTGCGGGACGCAGTTCGGGCGAAAGCAGCACGGGCAGCGGCGCGGCAAGGCCCTGCAGCAGCTGCAAGGGCGTGGTGCTGTCGGGCGAGACCGGCAGATTCACGCTGCCCTGCGGCGGCATGGCGATGATCGGCGGCACGGCAACGCTGGGCGTCGGATCGGCCGGAGAGGGCGGTGCTGCTGCACTGCCCGGCGGGGTGCTGCTGCTCGGCGGGGTGCCGTTTCCACCGGCAATCGGCAGTGTCACGGGTGGAACGGTGATAATCACCGGCGGAGTGGTTCCGGCAGGTGGGGTCGGCGGGCCGCCGGTGCCCGGCGGATCCTGCGCAGGAGGCGTGACGGCGGGAAGCACCGTCATCACGCCGGGGCGATAGGTTATCTGGTAATTGCGCGCGGTGCCGCGCGAGGCGTTGATGATATACTGGCCCGGTGCTGCATTGGCGCCGCCCGATGCGCGCAGCACCAGCCCGGTTACCACCGATGCGCTATCGCCGTTGCGCAGCCCCGAATAGCTGACCGTCAGCGTCGGTTCGCTGCCACCCTGCATCATGGTCTTGTTGTCGGCGGTGATCAGCAACTGGGCCTGGGCGATGGTCAGGCGACCGGGGATATAGCTGAAATCATAGTTGAGGGCCGATCCGCCCGAAGCGGTGATCGCATAGAGGCCG
Organism: Blastomonas sp. CCH1-A6; assembly: GCF_001556365.1. Classification (NCBI taxonomy): domain Bacteria; kingdom Pseudomonadati; phylum Pseudomonadota; class Alphaproteobacteria; order Sphingomonadales; family Blastomonadaceae; genus Blastomonas; species Blastomonas sp. CCH1-A6. The sequence goes on from NZ_LSIS01000118.1 coordinate 5,921, forward strand.
ACATCCGACCCGATGGTCGCAGTCGTGCCAAAGGTCAGCCCGGTGACCACGCTGGCATTCTCGCCGTTGCGGAAGCCGCTGATGCTGGCGGTGAAGGTCGGGTTCGCAAGGCCATATTCGCGGCGCGCATCGTTGACCCGCACCTGCAGCAACGCCTTGGTGATGGTCAGTGCGCCGGGCACGTAATCGAACCGGTAATTGGCCGCAGTCGCACCCGATCCGGTGATCACATAGCTGCCGACATTGCTGCGCGCATTGGCTCCGGTCGTCAATCTGAGCCCGGTGACGCCCTGTTCGGTATCGCCATTGCGGAAGCCGGTGATGCTCGCCGTCAGCGCCGGATTGGGCGCGCCATAGGTCCGCGTCTTGTCGTCAATGGCAACGGTGAGCGTGGCCGGATTAATGACGAGCGTGCCGGGAACATAGGCAAAGTCATAGTTGAGCGCGCTGCCACCCGAAGCCGTGATCGCGTAGCTGCCGACGCCCGAGGCCTGGGCCGCGGGCGTAGCAAGCACCAGCCCGCTGACGACGCTGGCCGTATCGCCGTTGCGCAGGCCGCTGATCGTGCTGGTCAGCGCCGGGTTGGCAAGGCCATATTCGCGCACCTTGCCATCGGCGGTCACGGTGAGCAGCGCCCGGGTGATCGTCAGCGCTCCAGGGACATAGGCAAAGTCATAATTCGCAGCGCTGGCGCCCGATGCGGTGATGGCATAGGTGCCGACATTCGAACCGGTGCCCGCGCTGGTGCCATAGACGAGGCCGCTGACGACGCTGGCGGTATCGCCATTGCGCAAGCCCGAGATCGAACCGGTAAGGACCGGGTTGGCCAGGCCATATTCGCGCGTGGCATTGTCGGCAGTGACCGTCAGCAGCGCCCGGGTGATCGTCAGCGTGCCGGGCACATAGGCAAAGTCGTAATTGGTGGCAGATGCGCCGGAACCGGTGATGGCATAGCTGCCGACGTTGCTCGCGATCGTGG
>NZ_LSIS01000119.1:0-6772 GCF_001556365.1 Blastomonas sp. CCH1-A6
CGCCGCTGCTGCGCGTTCGCGCCGGTGGTCATGCTGGCATAGATCGGCGCGCAGCCGGGGGGGTCGATCACCACGAACAGGGTGACGAAGGCGGAAACGAACAGCTCGATCATGCGGCCTCCGCCGGAACGTCATCGCGCACCACGGTGTCGAAACCGGTGCCGTTCCACAATTCGATGCTGATCGTGCGGCTGCCATCGGCGCGCACGTCCCAGCGCCAGACCATCGTGCCATCGGCCGATGCGCGCGCGCCGCTGGTCGTCGGGGCCGCCGGTTTCTCTCCCTTTGGCGGCGGGCCGAACGGAATGGCGCCGAGTGCCGCCTTGGGGTTGCCTGTGCACACGGCGGTGCGCGAGGAGATCATCTCGTCGCCTGTGCGCGGTGCCGCCAGCGATGCGCCATGGTCGAGCACCCATTTCCAGTCGGGCTTCTTGGCGCGCGGCTTTTCCAGATTCTGCCAGACGGTGGTGTAATAGCCGACAGCGCCGCCGGGAAATTGCGAGGCCCCGGTCGAGGCGCCGGTGCGCCCGTCGCACGCCATGAACAGCTTTTGCGGCTGCCATTTCACCGCTTGTGCCGGATCGGCGCGGCCCTTGAGCCAGGCCTGTGCGAGCACCGGCTTGGGCACGAACATCAGCGCATCGTCCGATGCCGTTTCGCGGAACGCCGTCCACTGGCCCTTGTCCTGCGCCAGACGGGCAAAGGCGATCTCGGAGACGAGCACCGCGCTCGAATTGGCATAGGATTGCCCCGGAGGCCCTGGCGGCGGCCCGCGCCGGTCGTCGCGCGGCGGCGGCCCGGACTGGGCATGCGCGATCGGGGTGCAGAGGGTGAGCAGCGCGAGGCTCGCGGCGGCCAAGCGCATCACAGCCCCTCCGGATCGCTCAGCCCTGCGCGGCGGTGCGCGGCGACGAGCGTATTGCGCAGCAGGCAGGCGATGGTCATCGGTCCGACACCGCCGGGCACCGGGGTGATCGCGCCGGCCACGGCAGCGCATTCGTCATAGGCGCAGTCGCCGACCAGCTTGGTCTTGCCGGGCTCGCTACCCGGAACCCGATTGATGCCGACATCGATGACGGTCGCGCCCGGCTTGATCCATTCGCCGCGGACCATCTCTGCGCGGCCCACGGCAGCGACGACGATATCGGCGAGCCGCACGATGGCGGGCAGGTCCTTCGTCCGGCTGTGCGCGATGGTCACGGTGCAGCTTTGCTGCAGCAGCAGTTGCGCCATCGGCTTGCCCACGATGTTCGACCGCCCGATCACCACCGCGTGCAGCCCGGACAGGTCGCCCAGCACATCCTGCAGCAGCATCAGCGAGCCGAGCGGCGTGCAGGGCACCAGCGCCTCTTCGCCCACCGCGAGCCGCCCTGCGTTGACGACATGAAAGCCATCGACATCCTTGGCGGGATCGATCGCCGCCAGCACCGCCTTGTCGTCGATATGGCCCGGCAGCGGCAGCTGGACGAGAATGCCGTCCACGCTGTTATCGGCGTTCAGCGCGGCGACCAGGTCTAGCAGGTCCTGCTGGCTGGTTTCGGCGGGCAGGCGATGCTCGAAGCTTTGCATTCCGGCCTCGAGCGTCGCCTTGTGCTTGGAGCGCACATAGACCTGGCTCGCCGGGTCTTCGCCTACCAGAACCACGGCCAGGCCGGGCGCTCGGCCCGCCTGTGCCACAAAGCTGGGGACACGCGCGGCAAGACGCGCGCGCAAACCGGCCGCAAAGGCCTTGCCATCGATGATTTTGGCGCTGATCCGGGCTGTCATGCCCTCGGCCCTAGCGGCAAACGGCCTGCAATGCCACAGCCGAGCGCGGAAATGTGCGCTTTAGGCGAACTGTTCCCAGAGCCTGGGGATGATCGAATTGCGCAGGATCATCACGATCAGGATCACCACCATCGGCGCCAGATCGATCATGCCGAGATCGGGCATGATCTTGCGCACCGGGCGATAGAGCGGCTCGGTGATCCGATGCAGCGATTCGACCAGTTGGCGGACCAGATCGTTCTGCATGCTGACGACGTTGAACGCGATCAGCCAGGACAGCACGATCTGGATGATGATGAACCAGGTCACCACCTGCAGGATGATATCCAGGATTTCGAGCACGATCTGCATGGGTCTCTCGCTATGGGCTTGTCGGAGATCTTGGGCCGGATATCTAGGACGATCCGGGGTGTATTACAAGACTAAAACGGTTACGCGCGGATCAGCGTGCCGGCCCCGCGCGAGGTGAAGATTTCGAGCAGCATCGCATGCGGCACGCGGCCGTCGAGCACCACCGCCGCATCGACTCCCTGTTCGACCGCATGGACGCAGGTCTCCAGCTTGGGGATCATGCCGCCGGTGATCGTGCCATCGGCGCGCAGCGCGGCAATGTCCTGCGGCGTGAGATCGGTGAGCAGCTGCTTGGCCTTGTCGAGCACGCCCGCGACATCGGTGAGCAGGAACAGCCGCGAGGCGCCGAGCGCCGCCGCGACCGCGCCTGCCATGGTGTCGGCGTTGATATTGTAGGTCTGGCCGTCCGGGCCCACGCCGATCGGCGAGACCACGGGAATCATGCCCGCATCCGATATGGTCTTGAGCACCGTGCAGTCGATCGCTTCGGGCTCGCCGACGAAACCGAGGTCGATCGCGCGTTCGATATTGCTGTCGGGGTCGCGCATCGTGCGCTCGACCTTGGAAGCGCGGACGAACCCGGCGTCCTTGCCGCTGATGCCGATCGCCTTGCCGCCGGCGGCCGCGATCCAGGTCACCAGTTCCTTGTTGATCGCGCCCAGCACCATCTCGGCGACATTGGCAGTCTCGCTGTCGGTGACGCGCAGCCCGTCGATGAATTCGGACACCACGCCCAGCCGCTTGAGCATCGCGCCGATCTGCGGGCCGCCGCCGTGCACGACCACGGGGTTGATGCCCACCGCCTTCAAGAGCACGATGTCCTCAGCAAAGTCGCGCGCCAGCTCGGGATCGCCCATCGCATGGCCGCCATATTTGACGACGAAGCTCTTGCCGGCATAGCGCTGCATGAAGGGCAGCGCCTCGGTCAGCGTCTCTGCCTTGGCGAGCAGCGCGGGATCGTGAATGGTATCGCTCATGCGTCGAGCCTTTTGCCCAGCCGGACGAAGAACACAATCAGGAACGGCACCAGCGCGACCGAAAGCGCGACCTTGGCGACCATCTGGCCGACCAGCAGCTGGCCGATCGGGAACACGCCGTAAAAGGCGATGGTGACAAAGATCAGCGTATCGACGATCTGCGAGAGCGCCGAGGCGATCACCCCGCGCACTGCGAGGAACCGGCCCGGCATGTTCTGCAGCTTGGAAAAGATATAGACGTTGAGAAACTGCGAGACGCCATAGGCGCACACCCCTGCGGCCCAGATCCGCCCCGTCGCGCCCAGGATCAGCTGGATGGCCTTGGCGTTCTCTTCCGCCATGTCGGGTGAGGGCGGCAGCGACCAGACGATCCACGACAGCAGCATCGAGAAGAGCAGCGGCACGAAGCCGAACTTCACCAGGCTGTTCGCCGTATCGCGCCCGTGCAGTTCGGCGATCGCGCTCGACACCACGACCAGCAGCAGAAAGGCGAAGATGCCCGCCTCGACCGCCAGCGGGCCGATCGCCACCTGCTTGTTGCCGAGCACGCCCGCCAGGCACACCATGCCGCCATAAAAGACGGAGAGCACGAACAGCGAGCGGGGAATGCCGGGCGTTCCGGCAGGAGGAGAGGTCGTCATGGGCCTTGCGGTAACGGCTTTTTGGGCCGGGGGGAAGAGGCGGTCTTGCGCCGCCGAGGTCGCTGCTTCACAATCGCCGCATGGCAGACTTTTCCGATGCGCTCAGCGAAAAACACCGCGCCTTCATCGCGCGCCAGCCGATCTTCTTCGTCGCGACCGCGGCCGATGGGGCGCGGATCAACCTGAGCCCCAAGGGCTATGATGCGTTTCGCGTGCTCGGCGACAAGCGCGTCGCCTATCTCGACCTCGGCGGATCGGGCAACGAGACGCACGCGCATCTGGTCGCCGATGGCCGCATCACCATCATGTTCTGCGCGTTCGAGAATCCGGCGCTGATCCTGCGTATCTATGGGCGCGGCCGCCCGGTGCTGCCGCAGGATGCGGAGTGGGACGCGCTTGCCGCGCATTTCACCCTGATGCCCGGAACCCGGCAGATTTTCGACATCAGCGTCGATAGCGTGCAGACCAGCTGCGGCTGGGGCGTGCCGGTCATGCAGATGGAACGCGAGCGCGAGACGCTGAAGAAGGCGCACCGGCAGATGGAGCCCGAGGCCTGGCTCGCCAGGACCGCGGGGCGCACCCGCTCGATCGACGGACTGCCGACCACGCCGACCACGCGCTATTTCACCGATGCCCCGGAATTGACCGAACGGGCGGCGGATCGGGCGTGAGTCTCAAGGCGATTGCCGAATATAGCGACCGGATCGAGGCGGAGATGGCGCGGCTGACGCTCGCCGCCGAGGGGATCGACGCGCATGTCTTCGATGGCGGCATGGCAGGCCTTGGCCTGGGCTTCATGACGCCCGCGCGCCTGATGGTGCTGCCCGAGGATGCCGCCGAGGCGCGCATCGTGCTCGAAAAGCACGGCCAGGCCTGATCTTTGCACCAAAGCCCGATTGCATGGGCCCGCCGGTTTTGATAATCGCGCAGCCATGATCACACCGCCCGAAACCGTCCGCACCACCTCTGCCCGTGTCGCCTGCGATGGTGCCAGCGATATTCGCGGTGGCGCAGCGCTGGGTCATCCGCGGGTCTGGCTACAGATCGACGAAAAGGGTTATGTCGAATGCGGCTATTGCGACCGCCGCTTCGTGCTGATCGGCGGCCCGGCGGACGCGCAGGAAGCCGCCTGATTCGCCAAGGCGCTCCGGCGTCCCGCGAATTTCCTTGCTATTTCGCGGGCTTTCCACCATATGCCGCTCCAAGCAGCGCGCCTTGGCACGGGAATCCTTCCCAATGCCCCTTATGAACCGGCAGCGTGAACTTCGTTCCAGTCCCGCCCCAAGGGCAGGCTGGCGATAGGCCGGGTCCTGAAACCCCGCTGCTTATATTCCCGAACATCCCAATTCACGCGGGGCGTTTTCCTGAAGTTTCCGGAACCTTCCGGCGGCTTCTGAACCCCGCAATGCGCGCGCCGCCCGATAGGGGCGAGGTTCGCGCGTTGCTCTTGTTGAAGAGTAAATATGTCCTATTTTCATGAACTTGGCCTAGCCGATCCGATCCTTCGTGCGCTCGATTCGAAGGGCTATGATACGCCCACGCCGATCCAGCGCGATGCCATCCCGGCCTTGCTCGAAGGCCGCGACCTGCTGGGCATCGCCCAGACCGGTACCGGCAAGACCGCAGCCTTCTCGCTGCCCTCGCTGCATCACCTGGCCAAGGAGGCCAAGGGCCGCAGCCATCGCGGTGTCCGCATGCTGGTCCTGTCGCCGACGCGCGAACTCGCGGCGCAGATTGCAGAGAACATGCGCGTCTATGCCCGCTATCTCAACCTCTCGGTCAATTGCGTTTTCGGCGGCGTGCCAATCAACCAGCAGAAGCGCAAGCTTCAGGCCGGCACCGACGTGCTCGTCGCGACGCCGGGCCGCCTGCTCGACCTGATCGAGCAGCGCGCGATCACGCTCGAGAATGTCGAGATCTTCGTGCTCGACGAGGCCGACCAGATGATGGATCTCGGGTTCATCGTGCCCCTGAAGCGCATCGCATCGATGCTGCCCAAGCAGCGCCAGAGCCTGTTCTTCTCCGCGACCATGCCCAAGGCGATTGCCGAACTGGGCGCGCGCTTCCTCAACAACCCCGTGCGGGTCGAGGTCGCGCCGCAATCGACCACCGCCGAGCGGGTCGAGCAGTACGTGACCTTTGTCAGCCAGAGCGAGAAGCAAGCGCTGCTGACGCTGAAGCTGCGCGAGATCAAGCCCGAGCGCGCGCTCGTCTTCACCCGCACCAAGCATGGCGCGGACAAGGTGGTGCGCGTGCTGGCGGGGGCGGGCATCCGGTCTGCCGCGATCCATGGCAACAAGAGCCAGTCGCAGCGCACCGCCGCGCTCGCTGCGTTCAAGGATGGTGAGATCAAGGTGCTGATCGCGACCGATATCGCCGCGCGCGGGATCGACATTAACGGCGTCAGCCATGTGTTCAACTATGACCTGCCCAATGTGCCCGAGCAGTACGTCCACCGCATCGGTCGTACCGCGCGCAATGGTGCCGACGGCATCGCGATCGCGTTCGTTAGCAATGACGAGCGGCCGCTGCTCAAGGACATCGAGAAGCTGACCAAGGTCAAGCCGGTGCCGATGCCGTTGCCCAAGGGCTTTACCGAGGCCGCAGCCCAGCTGCCGCCCCCGGCCAAGGCGCCCGAGCGCCCGGCCCAGGGTCGCGGCGGCGAGCGCGGCGCGTCCGGCGGTCGCAACTATGGTCCCAAGCGCGATGGCGAGGGCGGCAATCGCCGCCGGCGTCGTCCCGGTGGCGGTGGCGGTCGTTCGGGTGGCGGTGGCCGTCCCGGCGGCGGTGGCGGCGGTGCCCGTGTCGGCGCGCACAAGGACAGCGTGAAGCGCGTGGGTTGATCTTAAATCCTCCCCGAGACAAGCTCGGGGAGGATTTTTATGTGGCACTCGGCCGGAACAGCATCGCATCGCCGTTCATGCAATAGCGCAGGCCCGTAGGCTTCGGCCCGTCCTCGAACACATGGCCGAGATGCCCGCCGCACCGCCTGCAGTGCACTTCGGTGCGCGGATAGCCGAGCAGCGTGTCGGTGCT
>NZ_LSIS01000120.1:0-304 GCF_001556365.1 Blastomonas sp. CCH1-A6
GCGGCGAATCGGTCGCCTCGGGCGTCGGCAGCCAGGCCTTCGGCTGGCAGGCCAATGCCTCGGGCCGTACCGCTGTGGCGGTCGGTCATCAGGCCAATGCCGCCGGGCTGGAGGCGACCTCGGTCGGCAAGAGCGCGCAGGCGGGCGGGGCCAATGCCACGTCGCTCGGCAGCCGCGCCAATGCCGCTGCCGATAACAGCGTTGCGCTGGGCAATGCGGCGAGTGCCACGGCGGCCAATGCGGTCGCGCTGGGATCGGGATCGGTGGCCGATCGCGCCAATACCATCTCGGTAGGGGCGGCGGG
>NZ_LSIS01000121.1:0-10927 GCF_001556365.1 Blastomonas sp. CCH1-A6
CCATGCAGCCCGGTGACCACACCCCAAATTACACCTCATTGACGGACGTGACCCCAAAACCGTCCGTCGCGGCCCAGTCTATGGTGGAGGCAAGGCGGCTGCAAGCCTGTTGAATCCTAGGCCGGATGCCGTAACGTCACCCTCACGGCGGTTGACGTTTACGGTAGCTGCCATATGGTATCAGCCCAAGGACACGAACGGGAGAGAATCAATGCAGCGGGCCATACCGGCCATCGCAACGCAGGTGCATCGGCACCGAGCGAACGTGCTGCTCGGCGGCGGGCAAAGCTGCATCGCATGACCGTTGCCGGAGTCCCTCCCCTGCCCGCATCCGCGCAAAAGGTGTCGATGGGCACCAAGCTCGCCTTCGGATTCGGTTCGGTCGCCTATGGCATCAAGGACAACGGCTTTGCCGTCTTTCTGCTGATCTATTTCAATCAGGTCATTGGCATGCCGGCAGAGCAGGTCGGCCTTGCCGTCGCGCTGGCGCTGGTGGCCGACGCCTTTTTCGATCCCTTTGTCGGCCACCGGTCGGATGCGACGCGCAGCCGCTGGGGACGTCGTCATCCCTGGCTCTATGGCGCAGCGCTGCCCATCGCGCTCTCCTGGCTGCTGCTCTGGAACCCGCCAGAATGGAGCAACGGCGCGCTGTTCTTCTACCTCATTGCCGTGGCGATGGCGGTGCGCTTCTCGTTTTCGGCCTATGAGGTCCCGGCGCTCGCCATGCTGCCGGAGATGACGCGCGACTATCACGAACGCACCGAGGTGCTGCGCTATCGCTTCCTGTTCGGCTGGATGGGCGGCCTCGTCATGCTCTATGCCGCCTATGCGCTGCTGCTGGTGCCCGAGCCCGGCTATGACAATGGCGTGCTCAACCCCAATGGCTATCATCGCTATGCGCTGGTCGGGTCTGTCGTGATGATCGTCTCGGTGGTGGTCTCGGCGCTGGGAACGCACCGGCTGCTCGCACATCCCAATACCGATGGTCCCGCCGCGCATTCGCATGGCCTCAGGGACTTCGTCGCCGCGCTGCGCTTCAAGCCGTTCCAGCTTTTGCTCGCCGCCGGAATGTGCGCCTTTGCCAATCAGGGGCTTTTCTTCGCGCTGCAGAACTATCTGATGCTGTACGTCTGGGAATTCGAGCAGAGCGTGTTCAACATCTACCCGTTCGTGCTGTTCCTGGGAGTCGCGGTTGCTTTCTTCATCGTCGGGCCGGCGTCGCGCCGCCTCGAAAAGCCGCGCACCGCAGCGATCGCCTCGCTGCTGTCGCTGATGTTCGCGACCGCGCCCTACTGGCTTCGGCTTGCGGGCCTGTTTCCGGCAACCGGCGGCGGCACGATCACGATCGTGATCCTGTCGCTGATCGCGCTGTCGATCACCTTCGGCATCTGCGCAATGATGATGATCAGCTCGATGATCGCCGATGTCACCGACGCCAGCGAGGCCGAGACCGGCAAGCGGACCGAAGGCATCTTCTTCGCCGGATTCTTCTTCATGCAGAAATGTATCGGCGGGCTCGGCATCCTCGCCTCGGCGCTGATCCTCGCCATTGCCGGTTTCCCCGACAATGCTCAGCCGGGCCAGGTCGCGCCGGACGTGATCGACCGGCTCGCGCTGACCTTTGCCATCGCCACCACCGTGATCGGACTCGTTTGCGCGTGGCTGTTCACCCGCTTTCCCCTGGGCCGCGCCGATCACGAGGCGCGGCTGGCCCAGATCGCACAATCCTGATGAGTTTCACGAAAGGAAGATGAGCCATGGATTTTGACCTTACCGAACGCCAGGCCTATTGGCGCGACCGCGTCCGCAGCCATATCGAGGCGCATGTCCGCCCGCGCGTGAAGGACTATTACGCGCAGCAGGCCGAGGGTGGCCGCTGGAAGGTGCTGCAGGTTATCGAGGACGAGAAGGCCAAGGCCAAGGCTGCAGGCATCTGGAACCTGTTCATGCCGCCTTCGAACCCCAATCTGCCGCATGTCGACGACAGCTTCGAATTCGATGGCCCCGGCCTTACCAACCTCGAATATGCGCTGTGCGCCGAGGAAATGGGCCGGGTCGAGATGGCGAGCGAGATCTTCAACTGCTCCGCGCCCGATACCGGCAACATGGAAGTGCTGCACCGCTATGGCACCGCCGCGCACAAGGAGCAGTGGCTGAAGCCGCTGATGAACGGCGAGATCCGCTCGGCCTTCCTGATGACCGAGCCGCAGGTCGCCTCGTCGGATGCGACCAATATCGAGACCTCGATCCGCCGCGAGGGCGACGAATATGTGATCAACGGCCGCAAATGGTGGTCGTCCGGAGCCGGCGATCCGCGCTGCAAGATCGCGATCGTGATGGGCAAGACCGATTTCGAGGCCAAGCGCCACGCGCAACAGTCGATGGTGCTGATGCCGCTCGACGCGCCCGGCGTGAACATCCTGCGCCACCTGCCGGTGTTCGGCTACGACGATGCGCCGCACGGCCATATGGAGATCGAGCTCAAGGACGTGCGCATCCCGGCGAGCAACATGCTGCTCGGTGAAGGCCGCGGCTTCGAGATTGCGCAGGGCCGCCTCGGGCCGGGCCGCATCCATCACTGCATGCGCACCATCGGGGTGGCGGAAGAGGCGCTGGCCAAGATGGTCCGCCGCCTCCAGTCGCGCGTTGCCTTCGGGAAGCGGATTTCGGAGCATTCGATCTGGGAACAGCGGATCGCCGAAGCACGCATCGATATCGAGATGACGCGTCTGCTCTGCCTCAAGGCGGCGGACATGATGGACAAGGTCGGCAACAAGTACGCCAAGGCCGAGATCGCGATGATCAAGGTCGCAGCCCCCCGCATCGCGCTCAAGGTCATCGACGATGCCATCCAGGCGCATGGCGGCGCGGGTGTCAGCGAGGATTTCGGCCTCGCCAAGGCCTATGCGCACATGCGTACGCTGCGCCTCGCCGACGGTCCGGACGAGGTCCACAACCGCACCATCGCGCGGCTCGAAATGGGCAAGCACGGCGCCAACGATGCCGAGGGTGGGTTCACCTCGGGTGATCTGGGCGTGGCGCGGTGACTCAAGCCTCCTCTCCCTCTCGGGGGAGAGGATACGAAGCCTGGCGGGCTTGCCCGCCAGGCGCAGTTGGAGGGGCTGCAGCGTCTGCGCAAGCACGCCGCCCCCTCCAAGTCCGGCTAGGGCCCGGATGTGCCGGACCAAGCCTCGCTGTCCTGTCCCGTGAAGGGGCGAGGAGTACTGGAGAGACCCATGAAAGCTGCCATCTGTTTCGAACCGGGCAAGCCGCTCGAGATCCGCGACGTCACCATCGACAAGCCCGGCCCGCGCGAGGTGCTGATCCGCACCGCGGCCACCGGCGTGTGCCGATCCGACCTGCATTTCGTCGATGGCAGCTATCCCGCTCCCCTGCCCTTCATCCCCGGCCATGAGGCTGCCGGCATTGTCGAGGCGGTGGGCGATGGCGTGACCACGGTGAAGCCCGGCGATGCGGTAGTCACGTGCCTCAGCGCCTATTGCGGGCATTGCGAATTCTGCGTCACCGGGCGCATGGCGCTGTGCACCGGGCAGGATACCAAGCGCGGGCCGCACCAGCACCCGCGGCTCAGCATGGACGGCGCACCGGTCAACCAGCTGCTCAACCTGTCGGCCTATGCCGAACAGATGCTGGTGCACGAACATGCCTGCGTCGCGATCGACCCCGACATGCCGCTCGATCGCGCCTGCGTAATCGGCTGCGCGGTGACGACCGGCGCGGGCGCCGTGTTCAACGCAGCGGACGTGACGCCGGGCGAGACGGTTGCGATTGTCGGCTGCGGCGGCGTCGGCCTCGCGGCAGTGAACGCAGCCAAGATTGCAGGCGCGGGCCGGATCATCGCGATCGATCCGGTGGCGGACAAGCGCGCGCTCGCCGAGAAGCTCGGCGCGACCGACTGTATTGATGCCAGCGCGGATGGCGCGGCCGAACAGGTGATCGAACTGACCAAGGGCGGCGTGCACCATGCCATTGAGGCGGTCGGTCGTCCGGCTTCGGCCAATATGGCAGTCAAGGTGCTGCGGCGTGGCGGCACGGCAACGATCCTGGGCATGATGCCGCTCGCCGAGAAGGTCGGCCTGTCGGCAATGGAACTGCTGCAGGGCAAGAAGCTGCAGGGCTCGCTGATGGGCGACAACCGATTTCCGGTTGAAATCCCGCGCCTGGTCGAGTTCTACATGCGCGGAATGCTTGACCTCGACACGATCATTGCCGAACGCTTGCCGCTGGGACGCATCAACGAAGCCTTCGAGGCGCTCAGGGTCGGCGATTCTGCGCGATCAGTGATCGTCTATAATTGAATTAGGTGGGGATAGAATCTGATGGAACAGATCGACGCACAGGCGACGATGACCGGCACGATGGACGTGCCCGAACAGGACCGGCTCGACGAAGCCAGTCTCACCCGTTGGTTCGAGGCGAATGTCGAAGGCTTTGAAGGTCCGCTCACCCTTTCCAAGTTCAAGGGCGGCCAGTCGAACCCGACCTACAAGGTGACGACGCCGGGCGCGGCCTATGTGCTGCGGCGCAAGCCCTTCGGCCCGCTGCTGCCCTCTGCGCATGCGGTGGACCGCGAATATCGAGTGCAGGCGGCGCTCTACGATCAGGGGTTCCCTGTCTCGCGCCAGTTCGGGCTGTGCGAGGATGACTCGGTCATCGGATCGATGTTCTACGTGATGGCGTTCACCGACGGCGCGAGCTATTGGGACGGAACGCTGCCCGGCAAGACCCCCGAACAGCGCACCGCGATCTACAATGCGATGATCGATACGCTGGCGCATCTGCACAGCTTCGATCCTGCCGCGATCGGCCTGGAGGATTATGGCAAGCCGGGCAATTACTGCGCGCGCCAGATCTCGCGCTGGACCAAGCAGTATCGCCTGTCCGAGACCGAGACGATTCCGGAAATGGACCGGCTGATCGAGTGGCTGGAAAAGACCGTGCCCGACCAGCGCGGCTTCGGCATCGCGCATGGCGATTTCCGCATCGACAACATGATCTTCGCGCATGACGAGCCCAGGGTCATAGCGCTGCTCGACTGGGAGCTGTCGACGCTGGGCGATCCGATCGCGGACCTCAGCTACTTCCTGATGAGCTGGGTCCAGCCCGCCGAGGGCCGCAACGGTCTGCTCGGCGTCGACGTCAAGGCGCTGGGCATCCCGACGCTCGAAGAGGCGCTGGCCCGCTATGTCGAGAAAGCCGGGCTGGACGAGGTGCCCGACATGGACTGGTATCTCGCCTATAACCAGTTCCGCATCGCCGCGATCCTGCAGGGGATCAAGAAGCGCGTGATCGACGGCACGGCATCGAGCGCGCAGGCCGCGCAGATGGCGCAGCGCGTGATCCCGCTCGCACAGGCAGCGTGGGAATATGCCAAGAAGGCCGGCGCGCAGTGAGCGACGGGACATTCGATCTGACCGGACGCGTGGCGATCGTCACTGGCTCCTCGCGCGGAATTGGCGCGGCGATCGCGCGCAAATATGCCGCGCACGGGGCGAAGGTGGCAATTTCGAGCCGCAATCAGGATGCCTGCGATGCCGTCGCCGACGAGCTTAACGCGCAACATGGCGCAGGCACCGCGATCGCCGTCGCCGCCAGCATCTCGCGCAAGGAAGACCTGCAGAACCTGGTCGACCGCACCCGGGCCGAGCTGGGGCCGATCGACATCCTCGTCTGCAATGCCGCGAGCAACCCCTATTACGGGCCGATGGCGGGCATCAGCGACGACCAGTTCCGCAAGATCATGGACAACAACATCCTGTCCAACCACTGGCTGGTCCAGATGGCGCTGCCCGACATGAAGGCGGCGGGCAAGGGATCGGTGATCATCATCTCGTCGATCGGCGGGATGCAAGGATCGGGCAGTATCGGCGTCTACAATATCAGCAAGGCGGCGGACTTCCAGCTGGCGCGCAACCTCGCCTATGAGCTGGGACCCGACGCGATCCGCGTGAATTGCATCGCGCCCGGCCTGATCCAGACCGACATGGCGCGCGCGCTGTGGGAGGACGAGAAGGTGATGGGCTATGTTCGCCGGATCACTCCGCTGCGCCGTATCGGCCAGCCCGACGAGATTGCAGGCGCAGCTGTGTTTCTGGCATCGGATGCGTCGACTTATATCACCGGCCAGTCGATCGTGATCGATGGCGGCACAACCATAGCAGCGGCGCTATAAGCGGCGAAAACAGAGCGAGAGGGATTTCCATGGATTTGCAGGGCAAGGTTGCAATCGTTACCGGCGCGGGCAGCGGCATAGGCCGCGCGAGTTCGCTGCTGTTCGCCAAGCACGGCGCGAAGGTCATCGCCACCGACATTACCGGCAAGCAGGACGAGACCGCCGCGCAGAACCCTGATGCCATTACCGCCGTTCAGGCTGATGCCAGCAGCGAAGCCGATGTGCAGATGCTCGTTGCCAAGGCGCTCGAGCTGCATGGTCGGCTCGATATATTCTTCGCCAATGCCGGCGTCTCGGGCGGTTTCGAGGGCATTTTCGACCAGACCGTCGAGGAATGGGAGCGCATCCTCAAGATCAACCTGATCGGCCCGTTCCTCGCGATCAAGCATGCAGGCAAGGTCATGGCCGATAGCGGCCAGGGCGGCTCGATCATCTGCACCGCATCGGTCGCGGGGCTGCGTTCGGGTGCCGGCGGCCCTGCCTATACCGCGAGCAAGGCGGGCGTGATCAACCTCGTACGCATCGGTGCGCAGCAGCTCACCGGCAGCAACGTGCGCTGCAACGCCATCTGCCCGGGGCTGATCGAGACCGGGATGACCGAGTTCATCTATACCAAGGCGCGCGAGAAGGGCTTCGAGGACAAGATCGGCCAGCTCAACCCGATGCAGCGCGGCGGCGTGCCGAACGAGATTGCCGAGGCGGCCCTGTTCCTGGCGTCGGACCGTTCGAGCTATGTCAACGGCCATGCGCTGGTCGTCGATGGCGGGCTTACCAGCTCGCATCCCTATGCGCGCCAGCGTTTCGGCCAGACCGCCACCTGAACCTTCCCTCCCTGGAGAAATGAAAGTTACCTGATGACTCTCTCTGTGTCCGATCCGGCTGACCTTGGCTTCAACCACGCCCTGCTCGAGCGCATCCCTGCCCATATCCAGTCCAAATATCTCGATACCGGTCGCCTGCCGCACGCCGCCCTGCTGATCGGCCGCGGGCACGAGCTCGCGCATCTCTCGCTGCAAGGCAATGCGCGCGAGGGGCAGGCGCTGCAACAGGATGCGATCTTCCGCATCGCCAGCATGACCAAGCCGATCACCTCGGTCGCGTTCATGCAGCTGGTCGAGGAAGGCCGGATCGCGCTGTCCGATCCGGTGCATCGCATCATCCCCGAGTGGAAGGACCTCGGCGTGTTCGTCTCAGGTGGCGGCGCGCAGCCCTTCGTCACCCGTCCGACGACCCAGCCGATGCGGATGATCGACCTGCTGCGCCACACGTCGGGCCTGACCTACGGTTTTCAAGAGCGCACGCCGATCGACGCGGCCTATCGCGCACGCAAGCTCGAGGCCTTTGCGGGGCCCGATCTCGAGGAATTCATCAAGATCCTGGCGCAGATCCCGTTGCAGTTCGACCCCGGCACCGCGTGGAACTATTCGATCTCGACCGACATCCTCGGCGCGATCCTCCAGCGGATGGACGACAAGCCTCTCGACCAGGTCATCGCGGATCGCATCACCAAGCCGCTCGGCATGGTCGACACCCATTTCCAGATCCCTGAAGACAAGCTCGATCGCGTGCCTGACTGCTACGTCTTCCACCCGACCGAAAAGATGAAGCTCTACGATCCTGGCGCGACCACCGCCTGGGGCCGCAAGCCCAGCCAGCTTTCGGGCGGCGGCGGCATGGCTTCGACACTTGCCGACTATCACCGCTTCTGCCGCATGCTGCTCAATGGTGGTCGTCTGGAAGGCGCGCGCATCCTCGGCCGCAAGACGCTCGACCTGATGGTCGCCAACCACCTGCCCGGCGGCGGCGATCTGACGCAGCACAGCAAGGCGCTTTTCAGCGAGGCGGAAAATGCCGGCGCAGGCTTCGGCCTCGGCTTTGCCACCACCATCGACAATGCCGCGACCGGCGTCGCGGGCTCGAATGGCGATTTCTACTGGGGCGGCATGTTTTCCACCGCCTTTTTCGTCGACCCGGCAGAGGATGTGATCATGATCTTCATGACGCAGCTGATGCCGTCCAGCACCTACCCGATCCGGCGCGAGATCAAGTCGATGCTCTACGCCGCGGTCGAATAAGCTCAAGGAACCAGAACCATGACCGATTCTCCCATTTCCACCGCAAAACATGGCGACATTCTCGTCGTCACCTCGGACAGCCCGCCGGTCAACGCGCTGGGCGCGGCCGTGCGCATCGGCCTCGACAAGGCATTCGATGAAGCCGCCAGCGACGACAGCATCAAGGCGGTCGTGCTGATCTGCGCCGGCCAGACCTTCTTCGCCGGGGCCGACATCACTGAATTCGGCAAGCCCCCGGTCGAACCGATGCTGCCCGCCGTCATCGCCAAGATGGAAGCGCTCGACAAGCCGGTGGTCGCGGCGATCCACGGCACCGCACTCGGCGGCGGCCTGGAAACGGCCCTTTGCGCGCATTATCGCGTCGCCGTTCCCTCGGCGAAGCTGGGCGTGCCCGAGGTGAAGCTCGGCCTGCTGCCCGGTGCCGGCGGCACGCAGCGGCTGCCGCGCGTGGTCGGCGTCAAGGCCGCGCTCGAGATGACCGCCAAGGGCGATCCGATCCCGGCCAAACTGGCCAACCAATGGGGCCTGGTCGATGAAGTCGTCGAGGAAGGCAAGCTGCTCGAAGGCGCGCTCGCCTTTGCCGAGAAGGTCAAGGGCGTGCGCCCCGTCCCGCGGATCAGCGAGCGCGAGGCCAAGGCCGACCCCGAAGCCGTCGAGGCCTTCAAGAAGGAGAATGCCCGCAAGTTCCGCGGCTTTGACGCACCGGCAGCGAACATCGCCTGTGTGGAAGCGGCGACCCGCCTGCCCTTTGCCGAGGGTCTGGAGTTCGAGCGCACCGAGTTCATGAAGCTGATGTTCGGATCGCAATCGGCAGCGCAGCGGCACATCTTCTTCGCCGAACGCAAGGCAAGCAAGATCGACGGAATTGCCAGCGACATCGCGCTGCGCCCGATCGCCAAGGTCGGTGTGATCGGCGCTGGCACGATGGGCGGCGGCATCACCATGAACTTCCTGTCGGCAGGCATTCCGGTGACCATCGTCGAACAGGCCGAAGAGGCGCTCAATCGCGGTGTCGGCGTGGTGCGCAAGAACTATGAAGCCAGCGCGGCCAAGGGCCGTCTGACCACCGAGCAGGTGGAAAAGGCGATGGGCCTGCTCACCCCCTCGCTCTCGCTCGACGATCTCGCCGATTGCGACCTGATCATCGAGGCGATCTTCGAGAATATGGACGTCAAGAAGGAGGTGTTCGGCAAGCTCGACGCGATTGCCAAGCCCGGCGCGATCCTGGCGAGCAACACCAGCTATCTCAATGTCGACGAGATCGCTGCATCCACCAGCCGTCCGCAGGACGTGCTCGGCATGCACTTCTTTTCGCCCGCCAATGTCATGAAGCTGCTCGAGGTCGTGCGCGGTGCAAAGACCGCCGATGACGTGCTGGCGACGGTCATGAACCTGTCGAAGAAGATCAAGAAGGTCGCGGTGGTCGCAGGCGTCTGTCACGGCTTTATCGGCAACCGCATGCTGATGCCGCGCCAGGTCGAAGCCAACAAGCTGCTGATGGAAGGCGCAACGCCCGAACAGATCGACCGTGTGCATGTCGAGTTCGGCATGCCGATGGGGCCGTTCCAGATGAGCGACCTTGCCGGCGTCGATATCGGCTGGCACCGCAATCCGAGCCGGATAGAGAGCATCCGCGACGCCTTGTGCGCCGAGGATCGCTGGGGCCAGAAGAAGGGCGCGGGCTTCTATGACTATGACGAGAAGCGCAACCCCACGCCCAGCGCACGCGTCGCCGAAATCATCGAGGATTTCCGTTCACGCTCGAACATGCCCAAGCGCGAGATCAGTGATCAGGAAATTATCGAGCGCACGCTCTACACCATGGTCAACGAAGGCGCGATGATCCTGGAAGAGGGCATGGCGCAGCGCGCATCGGATATCGATGTCGTGTGGATCTATGGCTATGGCTGGCCGGTTTACCGCGGCGGCCCGATGTTCTGGGCAGGCCTCGAAGGAACGCCGAAGATCGTCGAGGGGCTGAAGAAGCACGGCTTTTCCGTCTCGCCGCTGCTCGCGGAAAAGGCGGAGAAGAACGAAGGGTTCTGAGCGCCCTTCTCCTTCGACCGGATACGAGAAGCCCCGCCGGAGCGATCCGGCGGGGCTTTCTTTTGGCGTATAACGTTTTTTTATGCCGCGCCGAGAATGGCATCCACGGCGGGCTTGTTCGCCGCGCTAACAATGCCCTTTTCGCGAAGCTCGGTGCCGACCGGCTTGGCAGCCTCGAGAAAGCTTGCCTCGCCCGTCGCCTGGTTGAGACCGATCAGGCTGGAAAATTCGGCATTGGCGAGATCGGCATTGGCCGGATCAGACGCGCGGCCTTCCTTGGCGATGGCCAGAGCCTGCTCGAAATGCGGCTTGGCACCGACCTTGTCCTGCTGCGTCAGGCTGAAATTGCCGAGATTGACCAAAATGGCCACCAACGTGTTGCGCACGCCCGCATTTGCCTTGTCCGCTTCGTAAACCTTCATCCACTGGGGCGCGGCTTCCTTGTAGAGCGGCGGGATCGCGTCGATCTTGCCCAGCGCGCCCTGCGAATTCGCGGTGATCGTCAGAGCGCTTGCCAGGAATCCCGCATTCTGGACGTTGCCCGGATCACGGGCAACGATCTCGCGGATGGTCGGCAGCGCGGGTTCGAGCTTGGCAATCACCTCGGCATGGT
>NZ_LSIS01000122.1:0-693 GCF_001556365.1 Blastomonas sp. CCH1-A6
CACTGATCCCTCCCCCGCCCCGCCGCCTTCCCCCTCGGGCGGCGGGGCACCCTTTCATTCCCATATCCCGCAAAGGAGAATTCCCATGGCAAAGGTTCTGGTGCTCTATTACTCGACTTATGGTCATATCGAGACGATGGCCGAAGCGGTCGCCGAAGGTGCGCGCAGCGAAGGCGCCGAAGTGACGATCAAGCGCGTCCCCGAAACCGTTCCCGAAGAGATTGCCCGCGCGAGCCACTTCAAGCTCGACCAGGCTGCCGAGATCGCGACGCCCGAGGAACTGGCCGATTATGACGCGATCATCGTCGGTACCGGCACGCGCTTCGGCCGCATGTCGAGCCAGATGGCAGCCTTCTGGGACCGCACCGGCGGCCTATGGGCCAAGGGCGCACTCGTCGGCAAGGTCGGTGCATCGTTCACCGCGACCGCAAGCCAGCATGGCGGCCAGGAGACCACCCATTTCTCGATCCTCACCAACCTTCTGCACCATGGCCTGACCGTGGTCGGGCTCGACTATGGCTTCCAGGGCCAGCTGAGCAATGACGAGGTGATCGGCGGATCCCCTTATGGTGCCAGCACGATCGCCGGTGGCGACGGATCGCGCCAGCCGCACCAGGCCGATCTGGATGGCGCGCGCTATCTGGGTGCCAAGGTCGCGCGCACCGCAGCCAAGCTGACGGCGTAACCCCCCTC
>NZ_LSIS01000123.1:0-209 GCF_001556365.1 Blastomonas sp. CCH1-A6
GGCGGTGGCAGCTGCCACCGCCTGTCCTGGCGCAGATTGAGGCGGCAAGCCGCCGCGCTGATTTGTCGCGTTTGGGGCCTGTTCCTGCCCCCTGCCGCAAGGGCTAGACCGTCTCCGCCGCTGCGCGGCTCCGCTTGGCGACCAGGCGGGTTTCCCCGCCCTTCCTTCGCTGCGCTCCGTGCAGGGCGGGTGATCCCCCTCCCCCCTGA
>NZ_LSIS01000124.1:0-3243 GCF_001556365.1 Blastomonas sp. CCH1-A6
AACTGCCCGGCTGGCGGGTGAAGTGATCGCGGAAAATGCGCGCATTGCTTCCGATCTCGCCAAGCGCAACGCTTCGGCCGCTGCCGCGATCATCAGCGACAATGCAAAGTCGCTGACCACCGAAATGGGTCCGTTGCGCGACAAGGCCGACGAACTGGCGCAGAATGCCAGCGAGCGGCTCTCCGTCGTGGCCCGCGAGCTATCCGAGAAGGTCAGCGAAAACAGCCGCTATGCCGCCCGACAGGCCAAGGCACATCCGGCGCTGACGCTCGGTCTGGCAGCAGGTGGCATCGCACTGATTGCAGCGGCCATCGCCCTGTCGCGCCGCGGCAAGCAGGCAGCTGCCACCGCTGCAGACGAAAATAGCGATTATGTCGATCAGAACGTTGTTCCCTCGACCACGAGCGCCGCAGGGGCGCCCTATAACGTTCACTGATTGACCGACAGTCAGGCGCAGCGCGCGATTCCCTCACGCGCGGTGTCTCGGGGCCTGTGTTCCAGATAGAGGCGCCCCCCGCTTCAGGAAGACAGGCCCCAAATTTTCCACTCCATCAACCAGCAAGGGCAAGCGAGACGGCCTTCCAGCCGCGTCGCTTGTCCTTGGTGCTAGATGATGGGGTTCTGACAGGCGCGGCTCACCAGCCGCACTGCTTGCCCTTGTTCTGCTCCTTGAGCCAGGTCTGCAGCGGCGCGAAATATTCGACCAGCGCCGTGCCGTCCATCTCGCGCATGCCGGTAAACGCCTCGAGCGCGTCGGGCCAGGGCTTGGATGCACCCATTTCCAGCATCGCGTTCAGCCGGTTGCCCACTTCCTTGTTACCATAGAAGCTGCAACGATGGAGCGGCCCCTTCCAGCCCGCGATGTCGCAGGCCGCCTTGTAGAACTGGAACTGCAGGATGCGCGCGAGGAAATAGCGGGTATAGGGCGTGTTGCCGGGGATATGGTATTTAGCGCCCGGATCGAACGCATCGGCAGGCCGCTCCGCCGGGGGCACGATGCCCTGATATTGCAGGCGCAGTGCCGTCCAAGCATCGTTATAGTCGGCGGGCTTGATCGAGCCATCGAACACGCCCCAGCGCCAGCGATCGACCAGCAGGCCGAAGGGCAGGAACGCGAGCTTGTCCATGCCCTGGCGCAGCAGCAGGCCAAGATCCTTGTCGGCACCCGGCACCTTGGCCTTGTCCAGCAGGCCGATCTCGACGAGATAATCTGGCGTGATCGAGAGGGCGACCATGTCGCCGATCGCCTCGTGGAAGCCATCGTTGGCACCGTCGAGATGCAGCGGATTCTGCTTGCTATAGGCCCGCTGATAGTAATTGTGCCCCAGCTCGTGATGGATGGTGGTGAAGTCGTCGGCATTCACCTTGATGCACATCTTGATGCGGATATCGTCCTTGTTGTCGATGTCCCAAGCGGAGGCATGGCACACGACCTCGCGGTCCTGCGGCTTCACGAATTGCGAGCGCTGCCAGAAGGTCTCGGGCAGCGGCGCGAAGCCCAGCGACGAGAAGAAGCCCTCGCCGCCCTTCACCATCTTGAGCGGATCGTAATTCTTCGCCTTGAGCAGCTCGGTCACGTCATAGCCGATATCGCCCGCGCCTGCGGGGGCCACGACGTCATAGATATTGCCCCATTCCTGCGCCCACATGTTGCCGAGCAGATCTGCGCGGATCGGGCCGGTCTTGGGCTGCACCGCATCGCCATATTTCTCGTTGAGCTTGGTGCGCGTGTAGCAGTGCAGATCGTCATAGAGCGGCTTGACCTGCTGCCAGAGCCTTTCGGTCAGCGCGGCGAACTCGTCGGCGCTCATATCATACTGGCCGCGCCACATCGCGCCGACATTCTTGAAGCCCAGTTCGCGTGCGCC
The DNA here is from genome assembly GCF_001556365.1 of Blastomonas sp. CCH1-A6. Classification (NCBI taxonomy): domain Bacteria; kingdom Pseudomonadati; phylum Pseudomonadota; class Alphaproteobacteria; order Sphingomonadales; family Blastomonadaceae; genus Blastomonas; species Blastomonas sp. CCH1-A6. Next base: position 1,869 of record NZ_LSIS01000124.1, read on the forward strand.
CTGGTTGGCGATCTCGACCATGCGCGCATAATCGTCCTTCATCGGCGCGCCGACATTGTCGTGCCAGCTGACCCACATTTCCTTGAGCTTCGCCGGATCGCGCACGTCGCCCATCGCCGCCTCGATATCCGATCCGCTGACCGGCTTGCCGTCGAGCGTGCCCTTGCCCTTGCCATAGATCGACTGAAGCTCGGTCGCGATGGTGTTGAGCTCGGCCGCCGCGCCTTCGGTGGTCGGCGCGGGCAGCACGATGCCGCCGCGCAGCTTGTCGAGCTTGCGCCGCGTCTCTTCGCTCAGGCCCGGCACGTCCTTGTACTTCGCGGCCTCGAGCGCGAAACGCACCTGCATCTCGGTGCCCTTGGCCCCGACTTCGGCGGCGAGCGCGTTGGTATCGTCGGTCAGATAGGTCGAGTTGATCCAGAACACCCGGCTGGCCGAGACCGTGTAATCGAAGCCCTCCTTCTCCGCCGCAGCAACAAACGCCTCGGCATCGGCGGCGGTCGGCTTGGCCGCAGCGGCCTGCGGCGCGGCCTCCTCGGCCAGGGCAGCGGTGGGGACGGCCAGCGCGAACGCCAGCGCGGCGAGCGAAGTACGAATAATCATGTCGGGGCACCCTTAATATCGGTTATGCCCGGCAGGATTGAGCCTGGCACCCGGTCAGGTCAAGCGCATTCAACGCCTTACCCCGGCACTGCCTACCAGAGCACGCCCTTCACCTCCGCGAGCGGTTCGGGCGCAGGTTCGCCGAGCGCCTGGAGCAGGTCGATCTCGATCGTGCGGCACATCGCGCTCAGCGGCACGTCGTGCACGCTGTTGGCGAACGGATCGACCAGATCCTCGCCGATCTGCAGGATCGCGAGGAACATCAGCCCCGCCATGGTCGATCCGACCGGCGTCGCCATGCCCAGCGTCTCGACCAGCCCGATCGGAAGCAGGATGCAGAAGACGCGGGTGAACAGCGCCGGGAAGAAGCGATACTGCATCGGCAGCGGCGTGTTCTTGATCCGCTCCATCCCGCCCTGCGCGTTCGAGATATCGACCAGCACCGCCTCGATCTGCGCCTGCTGGATGGTGTCGATCTCGCCGATGCGCCGGGCATGCGCGACGAGATAGCCGGTGCCGTCATGGATCGCATTGGGCACGTTGCGCCGCTGCTTGACCAGATTGACCTCGTCGTCGGACAGCAGACGCTCGAGGTCCGGGCAGTCGTTCTGCCGCCGCAGCGCCGCGCGAAGGGCGTGGACATAGGCGATCTGTCGCGTGACGATATCGCGGCGGATTTCGCGTCCAGTCGCGGTGGCGTCATCGATGAACGCCAGCGCCGCGCGGGCGAGGCTGCGCGAGGCATTGATCATCTGCCCCCACAGCACCCGCC
>NZ_LSIS01000125.1:0-2395 GCF_001556365.1 Blastomonas sp. CCH1-A6
CACCTCCGCTCAGCCTGAGCCTGTCGAAGGCCCCGCTATACGCGTTCCGTGACCATCGCTGTCATCCCAGCGAACGCGGGAATCCCGCTTATCGCCTGCCCATCGTAAGGAAAGCGGGACCCCCGCATGCGCGGGGGTGACGAGAACATTATCTGGACCGCCAGCGCGGGGCCTTCGACAGGCTCAGGCTGAACGGAAGGGGGATGCTATGCAACAGCTTTGTTGCACGCTATGCGATGCCAATGAGTTTTGCAGTCCTGATCGGAATCGGCGCCGCAGCAGGCGCTGTATTCGCCCTGATCTTTGGCACCCGACCCGCCGGATGGCTGTCGCTGATGCTTGTACCCATAGGCACAATATTCTGGATTTACTATTGGCAGAACACCCACCTGGAGAGCTTGCGGTCGACCAGCGCGCTTGACTATGTCTTCATCACGCCAGTCCCTCTGGTGGGGGCACTGATGGCTTATGGGATGATCTTCTTCACTAAATTATGGCTCGAAACACGCCGGCTTTAATCGTGCTCTGCCGGGCGTTTTGCCATCTCACCCCCTTAACCGCGCCAGAAACCGCGCCCAGCCGCGTGACCACTTGTTGAACACCTTGCCCTCATCCGACGCGAAGGCCGCCGCCTTGATGTGCTCCGAGCGGTTGGGATAGGGCACGATCAGGCTGGCGACGCCGAAGGTCGAGGATTTGCCCGCGATCATCATCGCGATCGGCAGGATCAGGTCGCCCGCGCCGCGCCCAACCACGGTGCCGCCGATCACCTTGCTGCCCTTCTTGACCAGCTTGACGAAACCGGTGACCTCGCGCTCGGTCACCGCGCGGTCGTTATGGTCGAAATCCTCGCGCCATACGGTGATCTTGTCGCCGTGCACCTTGCGCGCCTCTTCCTCGGTCATCCCGACCTGCGCCAGTTCGGGATCGGTATAGGTGACCCAGGGCAGCGCTGAATAATTGGCCTTGGTCGGAACGCCCAGGCTGATCTCGAGCGCGACATTGCCGCCCTCGTATCCGCTGGCATGGGTGAAGCGCGGGCCTTCGCGGCAGTCGCCGATCGCATAGATGTGTTTTGCGCTGGTCCGCCGCCGGGCATCGACCTGAATGCCCTTCCTGTCATGGGCCACGCCCGCCACCTCGAGCCCCAGCCCGTCGAAATTCACCTCGCGCCCGGTGGCGATCAGCAGGTGCGTGCCTTCGAGCGTGCGCCCGTCCTTGAGCGTGAGCTTAAGGCCGCCTGCGGTCTTCTCGACCGCATCGCCCTCGGCATCGTGGATGATCTCGACGCCCTCGCTTTCGAGCCGTTCGATGACGATCCTGGCGGCATCGGCGTCGTCCTTGGGGAACGGTCGCCCCAGCGTCGCCACCACGACTTCCGACCCCAGCCGCCGGAAGCTCTGCGCCAGTTCCATGCCGATCGGCCCGCCACCCAGCACAATCAGCCGCTCCGGCAGTTCGGTCAGATCCCAGACATTGTGGTTGGTGAGATAGGGCACCGCATCGAGCCCCTTGATCGGCGGCACGAAGGCGCGGCTGCCCACCGCGATGACGATGCGCGGCGCGGAGTAGGTCCTGCCATCGACCACCACGCTTTTCGGTCCGGTGAAGCTGGCGTCGCCGCGCACGACCTCGACGCCCATGCCCTCGAAGCGCTCGACGCTGTCATGCGGCTCGATGATCTTGATGGCTTCATGCACCGCATCGTGCACCGCGCGGAAATCGACGACAGGTTCGACAGAGGCCATGCCGAACTCGCTTGCAGTGCGCAGGTCATGCGCGCGGTGCGCAGCAGAGATCAGCGCCTTGCTGGGCACACAACCGGTGTTGAGACAGTCGCCGCCCATCGGTCCGCGCTCGATCAGCAGCGGCTTCAGCCCGAACATCGCGCATCCGCCCGAGCAGACCAGCCCCGCCGATCCCGCCCCGATCACGATCACGTCATGCGTATATGCCATGGACTGTCCTTCGCCTTCAAATTGCCGCTGGTTACCGGACGGCCTCAAGGCTAGTGTTTGTGCGTGACGGCCAAGGGAATCCAGCATGAATCTTGAAAATTCGCGCGAATATTATGGCAAGGTCCTGTCGGAATCGGCGGATCTGCGGACCGATGCGTGCACCACGGCGGAACGGCCGCCGCTCGCGGTGATCAAGGCGCTGGCCAATGTCCATCCCGACGTGAAGGCGCGCTATTATGGCTGCGGCCTGATCGCCCCCTCGGCGATCGAAGGCGCGCGCATCCTCGATCTCGGCTCGGGCTCGGGCCAGGACGCCTATATCCTGGCGCAGCTGGTCGGCGAGCATGGCGAGGTCGTCGGCGTCGATGCGACGTCCGAGCAGCTCGCGGTCGCCAATGCACATCTCGAATGGCACCGCGAGACCTTCGGCTACGCGA
>NZ_LSIS01000126.1:0-6425 GCF_001556365.1 Blastomonas sp. CCH1-A6
GGTTTGTGAACCCCCCGCCGGTCAGCTTGGCCATCTCGTAGATTGCCTGCAGATCGTCGGGCGTCGCCGCCCGGATGACAAAGCTCATAACCCCCTCTTTTCGGCAAGCCGCAATATGGTGAGCGCCGAAAGCCGGGCGCGTTCGGCCAGGCTCTCGGCAATCAGGAATTCGTCCGCGCTGTGGATCGCGCCGCCGCGCACGCCCATGGTGTCGACCACCGGCACACCGCAGGCCGCGATATTGTTGCCATCGCACACCCCGCCGGTGCCGCGCCAGGATATGTCGAGCCCCAGATCGGCGCCGCAGCGCTTGACCAGGCCAAACAGCTTTTCCGCGCCCGGATCGATCGGTTTGGGCGGGCGGCCGAAGCTTCCATGAACATGCACGCCTACCTCGTGCGCGGCGGCGATCTCGTCCGCGAGCTGGCGCAGAGCGGCGTCAGCAAAGGCCTGCATCTCAAGGCCTTGCGGGCGGAAGTTGATGCGCAGTATTGCGTGATCGGGTACGACATTGTTGGCGCTGCCGCCGTCGATCTTCGCAGGATTGACCGACAGCCCGTCGCGGGTCAGCGCCTTCAGCTGTACCGCAAGATCGGCGGCGGCGACCAGCGCGTTGCGCCCCTCGTGCGGGTTGCGCCCGGCATGGGCAGAGCGGCCGGTGACGATGATCGAGAAATTGCCCGATCCCCCGCGCTCGCCCGCCAGCGTGCCATCGGGCAGGGCGGGTTCGTAGGTCAGCGCCGCCACTTTGCCGGCTGCCAGTCCGGCGATCAGCGGCGCGGACGAGGCAGAACCTACCTCCTCGTCACTGTTGATCAGCACGTCATAGCCGATGCTCGCGCCCAGCGGCGAGGCTTCCACGGCCTTGAGCGCGGCGAGCATTACTGCAATGCCGCCCTTCATGTCGGCGACGCCAGGGCCGTTCAGCACGCCCGGCTCGAGCCAGGTCAGACTCTGAAACGGATGATCGGCGGGAAACACCGTGTCCATATGCCCGGTGAGCAGCAGCCGCACATTGGCACCAGGGCGGACAGAAACGACCAGATGCTTTCCCCGCTCGACCGTGTCGATGCTGCCATCGGCGCGCACCGCCTCGACCGGCGCGCCATCGACCAGCCGCACCTCGCCGGGCAGCACGGAAAACGCATCGGTCAGCAGCGCGGCAGTCTCGGCAAGGCCAGCAAGGTTGCCCGATCCGCTGTTGATCGAAGCCCAGTGCTCCACTTGCGCGAGCATCGCGATCTGGTCGATCCGCTCCAGGCAGGCGATTTCGGATGCGGTCAGGCTGGCAGGTCTGGTCGTCATCCGCCACCTCTTAGCCGGGTTGGCGGCATCCCGCCACCCGTAGCAACCTAAACCGGATTTACTTTGGCAGCTTGCCTTGCCATAGGCTGTGAGCCATTCCTCCCCGGGAAAACTCTGCACCTTTTGGCATCACGCCAGGGGCCGATCGCATCCAGCAAAGAGGACCGGGAATGAGCGAATATCTCCAGAGCAACGGCATCAGCATCGATTCCGCGCTGCACGGCTTTGTCACCGAATCGGTGCTGGCCCCGCTGGCGCTGGACGGCGACCGCTTCTGGGCGGATTTCGCCGCTCTGCTCGAACGCTTCGTACCTGTGAACCGGAAGCTGCTGGAAAAGCGCGAAGATCTGCAGGCGAAGATCGACGACTGGCACCGCGTGCGCAAGGGCCAGCCGTTCAACGCGATGGAGTATCGCACCTTCCTCTATGACATCGGCTATCTGGTGACCGAGCCGCAGCCGTTCGCCATTGGCACGCAGAATGTCGATCCCGAGATCGCCACCATGGCAGGGCCGCAGCTGGTCGTGCCCTCGCTCAACGATCGCTTCGTGCTCAACGCCGCCAATGCGCGCTGGGGCAGCCTGTACGACGCCTATTACGGCACCGATGCGCTCGATGCCGCTCCCGCCCAGCCCGGCGGCTATGATCCGGTGCGCGGCGCGGCGGTGGTCAAGGCGGCCAAGGCGTTTCTCGACGAGGCCGTGCCGCTCGCGCAAGGCAGCTGGGCGGATTATGCCGGCGGCACGCCCACGCTCGCCGACCCGGCGCAGCTTGTCGGTACGCGCGGCGACAGCCTGTTGCTGAAGCATAACGGCCTGCATATCGAGATCGTGATCGATCCCGCGCACCCGATCGGCAAGGATGATCCCGCCGGGATTGCCGATGTGCTGCTCGAAGCGGCGCTTACCACCATCATCGACATGGAAGATTCGGTCGCTGCGGTCGATGCTGAGGACAAGATCCTGGCGTACACCAACTGGCTGGGCCTGATGCGCGGCGATTTGCAGGCCAGCTTCCCCAAGGGCGGCAAGATGCTGACCCGCGCGCTCGAGCCGGACCGCGACTATGTCGCGCCCGATGGCACCGCCTTCACCCTGCCGGGCCGCAGCGTCCTTTTCGTGCGCAATGTCGGCCATCTGATGACCAACCCGGCGGTGCTGCTCGCCGATGGATCGGAAGCGCCTGAGGGCATTCTCGATGCGGTGTTCACCAGCGCGATCGGGATGCATGACCTCAAGGGCCTGGGCCGCTTCCGCAACAGCCGCGCCGGATCGATCTATATCGTCAAGCCCAAGATGCACGGGCCTGAGGAATGTGTCTTTACCAACGATCTGTTCGACGCGGTCGAGGACATGCTGGGCCTTGCGCGCCACACGATCAAGGTCGGCGTGATGGACGAGGAGCGCCGCACCTCGGCCAATCTCGCCGCGTGCATCCATGCGGTGAAGGACCGGATCGTGTTCATCAACACGGGCTTCCTCGATCGTACCGGCGACGAGATCCACACCTCGATGCAGGCGGGCGCGATGATCCGCAAGGGCGACATGAAGGCCTCGGACTGGATCAAGTCCTACGAGGCGCGCAATGTCGGCATCGGCCTCAAGTGCGGGCTCGATGGCAAGGCGCAGATCGGCAAGGGCATGTGGGCCGCACCCGACATGATGCGCGACATGATGGAACAGAAGATCGGCCACCCGCTGACCGGCGCGAACACCGCCTGGGTGCCGTCGCCCACCGCCGCGACGCTGCACGCGATGCACTATCACAAGGTCGACGTCTTCGCCCGCCGCGCCGAGATCGCCGCGCAGCCGGTTCCGACGCTCGAGCCGCTGCTCAATGTGCCGCTCGCCGCCGGACAGAACTGGTCGCCCGAGGACATCCGCGCCGAGCTTGACAACAACGCGCAGGGGATTCTGGGCTATGTCGTGCGCTGGGTCGATCAGGGGATCGGCTGTTCCAAGGTGCCAGACATTCACGATATCGGCCTGATGGAGGACCGCGCGACGCTGCGCATTTCCAGCCAGGCGCTGGCCAACTGGCTGCTGCACGGCGTGTGCACGGCGGAAGAGGTCGACGCGGCGCTGCTGCGCATGGCGGCCAAGGTCGATGCGCAGAATGCGGGCGATCCGCTGTACAAGCCCATGGCGGACAATCCCGAAGGCTCGTTCGCCTTCCAGGCGGCGCGCGACCTGGTGTTCAAGGGGGTGGAACAGCCCAGCGGCTATACCGAACCGCTGCTCCACGCCTATCGCCAGAAGGTGAAGGCGGCTTAGTGCGATAGGAGCGAGGGCGCATACGTCCCTCGACTTCGCTCGGGACAAACGGACGGGGTTAAGGCTAATCGCCTAACAACATTTCCGAGTTCCCGAGCGTAGTCGAGGGACGTATGCGCGAGCCTCAGCCGTCACTCCTCCACCGCATCCAGATGCGCGCGGATCGCGGCGAGGCTCTCGTCGAGATGGCTGAGCAGGAACAGATGCCCGCCATCGTCGATGATCTTCAGTTCTGAATTCGGGATCAGCGTCTTGAGGATATGGCCGTTGGCGACCGGCACGATCTGGTCGTCGCCGCCCATCAGGATCAGCGTCGGCTTGTTCATGAAGGGCAGGAAGGGCGCGCTGGTCCAGCCGATCATCGCGAGCAGCTGGTAAAAATAGCCGATCTTCGACGGCGGCGTGATGCGCCCGGTATGGCCGCTCGCGCCCTCGGTCGATCCGCCATAGAGCGTCGCGAAATGCTTCTCCATATAGCTGGGGTCGATATAGCGGCGCGGATCGGCCATCTTGCTGAGCGCCGAGATATTGCCGGGGATCATGAACATGCCCGCGGTGGTCGCGGCGAGCACCAGCCGGTTGACATTGCCCGAATGCTGGAGCGCGAAATGCTGCGCCATCGCGCCGCCCCAGCTTACCCCCATCACGTCGACCGTCTCGATGCCGAACCGGTCGAGCAGCAGCCACGCGATGCGCGCCATCAGGAAGGCATTATAAGGCACACGCGGGTCGGGCGAGCCGCCGACGCCGGGCATGTCGAAGGTGATGAACGGCCGTTCCTCGAGCAGATCGGCAAAGGGGGCCACCGCCTCCATGTTCGCGCCGATGCCGTTGAAGAACAGGAGAGGGGGCTTGCTCAACCCCTCGTCGAACCGCCAGCGCGCGACGCGCAGCGTGCGGCCGTCGGCCTGCTCCATGGTGATTTCGGGCCCGGTGGTAGTGGCGTCTTTGAACTGGGTGGCCAAGAAGAATTCCGATCTGTCCGTGTTTCGTCGGTGCAATCCTCCCCGTTACGGGGAGGATTTGAAGGGCTCACTCCAGTACATACAGGCCGGGCGCGGGTTCCAGCGCGGGATGCTTCTTGCTGCCGGTCGAGGTCGGGGCGGCCTTCTTGTCGCCCGACCGTGCCTGGACCCATTCCATCCAGTAAGGCCACCAGCTGCCCTTGACCTCTTCGGCCTTGGCCAGCCAGTCGTCGACGTCTGCCGGGGTCTTGCCTGCCTTGGTCGGCGTGTTGCCCTTCATCTTGAAATATTTCGCCTTGGGGTTGGTCGGCGGGTTGAGGATCGCCTGCATGTGCCCCGATTGCGAGAGGATGAAATCGATATTCTTCGATCCGAAAAGCTGGGTCGAGCGATAGCAGGCGCGCCATGGCGTGATATGGTCGGTCACGCCGCCGAGGATGAACAGATCGTTGGTCACCTTAGACAGGTCGATCTTATGCCCGACCATCTCGACCTCGCCCTTGCGGGTAAAGGCGAGCGTTTCATAGATGTGCAGGAAATCGCCCATCAGGCTGGCCGACAGGTTGGTGGCGTCGGCATTCCAGAACAGCACGTCGAACGCCGGCGGATCCTCGCCCATCAGATAGTTGTTGATGACATAGTTCCAGATCAGGTCGTTGGGCCGCAGCCAGGCAAAGCCGCGCGACAGGTCACTGCCCTTGATCACGCCCTTGCGCGCCGCGCGCTGCTTGGCGAGTGCGAGGCCATTGTCGCTCATCAGCGATCCCGCCTCGATATCGGTCTGTTTGGGGTGCAGCACGCACACCATCAGCGTCACCGAGCCGATCCGGTCGTCGCCCGAGGCCTGGAGCTTGGAGACCAGCATCGCCAGCGTCTGCCCGCCCGAACAGCCGCCCGAGACGTTGACCTTTTTCGATCCGGTGATCTCGCACACCACGTCGAGCGCGCGGGTGCAGGCGGCGATATAGTCCGCCATCGCCCATGCGCCGTGTTCCTTTTGCGGGTTGCGCCAGGAAATGACGAAGGTCTGGATGCCGTTGTCGACTTGCCATTTCACCACCGATTTCTCGGGCGACAGGTCGTTGATGTACATCTTGTTGATCTGCGGCGGGATGGTCAGCTGCGGGATCGCGTAGACCTCGTCCGTCGTCGGCGCATACTGGATCAGCTCCATGATCTCGTCGCGATAGACGACATTGCCCTTCGAGGTCGCGACATTCTCGCCCAGCGTGAACGGCTTCTTGTCGACCTGGCTGACCATGCCGTCGTTATAGACCATGTCGTTATAGGCGTTCTTCAGCCCCTTGAGCAGCGACAGCCCGCCCGAATCGACGATGCGCTTCTGCGCGGTCGGGTTGCCGATCAGGCTGTTGGTGGGGGCGAGCGCATCGATGATGATCGCGGAGATGAAATTCGCCCGGTCGCGTTCGAGCGCATCAAGCTCGAGCTCGTCGATCCAGCTCTTCATGCCCTTCTGCACGGCGAGATAATATTGTGCGCCCGCCTTGAAGAACGGGTTGAACCGCCAGGCCGGGTCCATGAAGCGCTTGTCCTTGGGATCGGGCGACAGTTCGGACTGGCCCATCATGATCTTGACGACATCTTCGGAAAAGGCCTGGGCGTGCCGCATCGTGCGCGCCGGGTCGCTGGCGGTTTCGCGCAGCAACAGGCCGATCGCGCCAATGAAATCCTCGCGCGCCAGCCCCATCAGCGGTCCCAGCGCCGTGGTGGACTGGGCCGCTTCGTCGACCAGATCAGGGGTCTCACCTGCCATAAACACTCTCTCCCGAATGGTTTGCCGCCCCGTTCATGCGGGGTCGGTCGGGGAGCACAGTATAGCGGTGCTGCGGCGGGCACAATGGCCGCCGCAGCACCGCTATAC
>NZ_LSIS01000012.1:0-3097 GCF_001556365.1 Blastomonas sp. CCH1-A6
CATTGAGGTGGATCAAATTTTGGGGGAGATGGACAGTAAGTTTAAGATCCAAAGATTGGAAAGCTAACGCGGCCTTGTCACAAACAACCAATATTTGTATTTCACGTGGAGCGTGCAAGGACATTTGTATATCCGTAGGTAAGCTTACACCCCTCTAACCCCGGGATATACAATTCAAGCTGGAATGGGTTGGGCCTCCAGTGTTGCAGCAATAGCCTTACCGAAGATTGCTAGGAGATTGATATCTTCGTTGATCTGTCCGGGGCCGCTGGATCGCATAGCGTTTATTGAATGCGCGATTTGATTGCGTCTTTCAAAAAATTCCTCAATACGTTCAACAATACGTGCGTTTGCTTTGTTTGGTTCAAATTCGTTGACAAACAGCATTATTTCTGGATGTGATGATGCAAGCATGCAGATGTTTTTTAGTCCACTTATATTGAACAATCCATTAATCTCCTGAGGTCTCATGTTATTTTCGTTATGAATCAACTCGTCAAAAATATCTTGAGAAATGTCACCTTTGCAAAATTCGTAAACCTTGGTGAATCGTATGAGTAAATCTGTAAACATTCCCTCGCGGGAAATATTTGTAGATTGTGAGTCTAGCCGGGTGCGTGCCATTGCCTCTAATGTTCTTCGCCATGCAACTCCCGTAAGCTTGGGTGGCAAGCGTTCGAATGACCCGCAGGTATCCACTACATTTTTTGCATATGCGCGTGCTAATTGGCGAACGAATTCCTCGAAGGTGGCAGCCAAGAGAAGTACTGCGGCATTGGCTCCAGCGATACGGGCTCGTGGCTTCCCATGCGCCGGGTCTGCCGATGCATCGACCAGAATGCGAATCGCATCGAGTTCTTCCTCGTAATCTTCCAGTATTACGGAGAAAACGGTTGCCATGAAGTGTCACTCCACTGGATGGAGGATGCTCACCATGAGCGCGATGCGGTCTTTGACAGCCTGTGCGGTGTTCCCTTGGCCCGTAAGGACTGTCATCTGATCCTCGTCACCAAGTGCATCTTGAAGTCTTTGTTGAACGTGGTCCTTGGCTTCCCAGATTGCATGCCGGCGTTGCCATAGCACTTCGATAGCGACCATAGATGCATCGTAAAGGGCAGCAGAAACTCGCTCGCGCCCCCGGGCATCGGGGGGCAACCTGAATGGGCGACGATCAAAAAGTTCATAAAGGAAGGTGTAGCGCTCTCTAAACTCTTCTTCCAGTGCTAGTGCTTCCGCTTCTGAAATCCCGGTTCGCACCTCCATGGCTCGATCCAGCATGGCTTTCATTGATCCACGGATATTGGCGTCGTCTTTTAAGGCAAAGTACCTTAGTATGAGCTGGCAATCGGCCATTGTTGAGTATAGAGTATTTTTCTGTCTTTCTTCATTCTCATAATAGTCGTTCGGATCAGCTTCAATATAAGGGGGGATGTCAAATGTATCTGTAAAGGGAAGGAGGCGAGATAGCTGGACCAGGGTTTGGTTAAAATGCCCAGGATAGATAGCATTTCTTATTTCTTGTGCATTTAGTTTGGTTCCTCCCGTGTTGAGCCGATCAAATATGAATCGCCTAATATCGGTGGTGGATAGGCGTCCTGGTGCAGAGGGTTCGCTTTCTAAAAGGAGAACAATTGCTGAGAGCGTAGAGCGATCAAGGGCCCTCTTGATTCGCGGCGGGCAACGCAAGTATCTCAGTCCATTTAATGGTTTAAGAACCTCAAGCCCACTCAGGGCGAAGCCTCCCGCCATAAATTCTCTGACTGCATTAAGTCGTTGCTGGCCATCCATCACTTCATAACGGGCAGCGTCGCTTTCAAACAAAAATACTGGCGGAATGGGAATATTAAGAAGTAATGATTCAATAAGCCTAGATTTTTGCGGCACACTCCATCGGAGCCTCCTTTGATATTCTGGGCGCAGATTTAATACCTCGCCTTTATCGATTAGATCCTTAATTTGCGGAAGGAAAAAATTATTTGTCTGATATACTACACGAAACGCACTGTTTGCAAAAAATTGATCGGGGTCAACCCGGCCGGTATCCATTGGCTGCGCTAAGGCCAAATCCTCTTCGGCTTCGTCGCCGAGGTGCACAATTTCAAATTCATCATCCGCCATTTAGGACCTCCAACTTTTGGTATCATCTACTGAAATGCATCAGGAAGGTCAAAGGCCGTGAACTGTGCTGCTTCTGGAGTCAGCTGCTTAGCGGAGCTCAACATCGATTGAGAGGTTCTCGACAGGGTCAACAAATGATGTGATGATTAGAACCGTAGCGAACTGGCCGAAGCGTTGCAAAAAAAGCCGCCCCGGTCACCCGGGGCGGCTTTCTGATTTCCCAGCGGGAAGGGGCGTAAGGGTTACGCGGCCTTCTTGAAGCTGTCGACCGCGACGCTGACGCGGTTCGAGATCGGCTGGAACACGTCGCCGGCCAGCTTGATGAACGCTTCGCTGTTCTTCGAGGTCTGGGCGACGGCGGTGTCGAAGCTCTTCTTGACCAGCTTGGTCTGCAGCTCGATGAACTCGGTCGGCGACTTGACGGTGGTCATTTCCTTGAGCGCCGCGGTCAGCTCTTCAAAGCCCTTCTTGGCGTCTTCGGCATAGGCCTGGCCCATTTCCTGCGCGCCCTTGGCAGCGATCTTGCCCGATTCGACCAGGGCTTCGACATTGCCCTTGTTGAACTCGCTGGCCTGCGAAACCATTTCCGTGCCCTTTTCATAGGCAGTCTTGGCGCGGGTCGACATGTCGCCCATCAGGCTCTTCAGGCGCTCGGTCATGGCTTCGGCGGCCTTCTTGGTTTCGGTGGTGATGGTTTCTGCGGTGGTCATGATCTTCGTTTCCTTCTTGATTGCGGGTGCGGCGGCCTTGGCGGCGACCGGTGATGCGTTGACTGCGGACTTCTTGGGCGTGGTCTTGGGCTTTGCCGGTTTGGCGGCAGGCTTGGCCATCTTTGGTTCCGCGGCCTTGGCGACGGGCTTGGGAGCCTCTGCCTTGGCTGCGGGGACAGGCTTCGCCGCCACGGACGCCGGGGTTACGGCAGGTGCCGCAGCCAAGGCAGAGGCTCCCAAGCCCGTCGCCAAGGCCGCGGAACCAAAGA
>NZ_LSIS01000127.1:0-15364 GCF_001556365.1 Blastomonas sp. CCH1-A6
CGCTAAGCGTCTTGGCGGCTGCGATCAGCAGGTGCACCGGTATTGGCATCGATTAAGCCTCTGCATTGTTACGCTGGGCAGAAATGAGGGGCGCATTGATGAATGCAGGTGGATCATTTTTCAGACCCGAATGCAAGCGCCCGCATAATCCGGCCACTCACTGCCCCGGCTGATGCCGCACCTTCTCGCGAAGCCTCTGCACGGCCAAAGCCGTCAGCAGATCGCGTAGAGCACCGTTTCCTCGGCGTGCGTCGTATGATGGTCGAGATAGAAACGGTAGTCTGGCTGGATCGACGCAATCAGCGGCGCAAGGCCCGTCAGATCGGCGAGCGAATGATATGCGCTGATGGCAAGCTTTGGACGATATCGCCGGATGGTGTCAGCAGAGCCCCGCAGAGCCGCACTCTCGGCGCCCTCTACGTCCATCTTGATGAATGTCGGGACGACGCCAGTTTCCCTAATCCAGTCATCGAGGCGGCAGGTCGGAACCTTGATCGTGCCAGCGTGCGAGGGATGAGCTGCCGCACCACCGTCAGCAAACAGCAGTTCGACGCGGCGGTCAAACACGGCCAGGCGATGAACGTGCACCCGCGACGCAAGCGCAGGATTGCGGGCCAAGTTGCGCTCGATGACCTCAACCTGCCGAGGCATCGGCTCGAAAGCATCAACCCGGCCAGTCTCGCCAGCAGCGGCGGCGAAGGTCAGCGACGTGTCACCAAAACAGGCCCCGAGATCGAGCACACTGTCACCCGGTTCGACGGCGATGCGAATGCCGTCGCGCTCAAAGACATATTGCTGCTCGAAAAAATCTGCCCAGATGTTTAGCGGCCACGCTTCGATGGTGATGTCGCCCATCCGGTACAACTGGGTGCCAAAGGCCGGGTCGTCGCCAGGACCGACCATGCACGCGGTGGCCTGCGGCTGCGATTCGAGAGGGTTGTCGGTATCGGACGGAAGATTGACGTAACGGGGCCCGAGTGCCCGATAGGCAAGAATGCGGCGGAGGAGCTCGCGCGACGGTTCGTCGGCGAGCAGAGCCATGGTCCGATCTAGATCGGCACGGTGCGACCTTGCGTGCCACAGAACGCGAAGCGCATCTAGAGTACTGAATTCCGGCGGGCCGTCGCGGAGGCGCTCGCGATCGCTGCGTGGATTGGCAAGCGGCCTGCTGCGGTGCTCGTTGATGGACTTGGTCAACTCGCCAAGTTCACCATTGCACCTGGCGCGAAGCATGTTCTTCACGATAATCGATCCCAGCAGATCGATAATGGAGTTATGTTTTAAATCATTTATCAAGAATCCCCACTATAGACCTCGAACAATTTCGTCAAAAAAATACCTTGCCTGCGAGAAAGATATGATTCACTTCGCCTATATATAATTCGTCAGTTTCTATTCAGAATTTGAATAACTAGACATAATCAATTTTAAAAGATTGCGATTTTTCGTCCGAACCGAGCAGACCCAACCTACTCGCCTCTTTTTTCCGTCTCGCGCCGCTTTTGGCGATCCAGCTGATACCGCCGCTGACGTCGATCGACTTGAGTGTACGATGTGTGGCGTGCATAGAAAATGGCCGCGACGATAACGGAGACGATCAGGACGATCAGGCCATAAGCCACGAGAAGTCTTGGTTCGATAAACAGATCCTTTGCGCGAGCGCTGTCGCTCCTGAACACCTTTACGGACCGATCGCCCATTGGTTGCCGATCTGCATCAGACTTGGTGACCGGACCGTCGTCCAACGGGGATGTGGCTGCCTTGGCGCCAACAGGGTGCTTTTGGATCCGTCTTAACCGATCGCGCCCCGGCTAGACCGCGATCAACCCCCGAACCGCTGCCACAGCAGCTGCCCTGCGACGTAGAGGATCAGCACCGCCGTACCGATTCGGATCAGCTTTTGCGGAAGCAGCTTCACGCCCGCCAGGCTGCCGATCTGCCCACCGATCAGCACTGCGACGAACAACGGCCAGTAGCTGGCGATCGCGGCCGGGGTCGCGGCGGCGTCCGCTTTCATCAGCTGCCCTGCCAGCCCGGCGAGCGAATTGACCAGGATGAACACGCTGGCGCTCGCGGCGATCTGGCGGGCGCTCGCCCAGCGCAGCAGGTGCAGCACGGGGGCGAGGAAGATGCCGCCGCCGATGCCGACAATACCGCTGAAAAAGCCGACGCCCATACCGATCGGCGCGCCCAGCCAGCTGAGGCGCTGGCCCGCCCCCTGCCCCGCTTTCGGCTCGCGCTGGAACAGCATCAGCAGCCCGGCGACAAGCAGCGCCGAGCCGAGCAGCGCGACGAACAGCGGCTTGTCCACCGGCAGCCGGCCACCCGCCCAGGCGCAGGGCGCGGACAGCAGCAGGATCGGCCAGAGAGGCCTCCACGGCACCTGCCCCGCGCGCGCGAAGCGGATCGTGCCTCCGGTCACGACGATCAGGTTGCACACCAAAGCGATCGCCGGGAGCAACCGATAGTCGGTCCCGGCGAGCACGAGCAGCGCATTATAGGTCGATCCGCCGCCAAAGCCGACGGATGCGTAAAGCAGGGCCGTCAGCGCGAAACCGCCAGCCAGCCCCCACATAGGCGGTTACGCAGCCTTGCCGTGGCAGTGCTTATACTTGCGCCCCGATCCGCACGGACACGGCGCGTTGCGGCTGATCTCGCCGGTGAACAGGTCGTCTGACGCCTCGGGCATCGGCGACTGGCGCGGCGGCAGCGTCGCGGTGACGGTGCCCAGAGTGCCGCCGTCGATATCCGCGCTGTTGTCCTCGCCCGTGAACGGATCGAAATGGGTGGTGAGAAAATCGGGCAGTTCGGGCAGCGCCGGGACTTCCGGTTCGCGGATTTCCAGGTTCATGATCGTACCGGTCACGTCCTCGCGGATTACCTCGAGCATGCGCTCGAACAGGCCGAACGCCTCGCTCTTGTACTCGTTGATCGGCGTCTTCTGTGCATAAGCGCGCAGGAACACGACCTGACGCAGCGCGTCGAGCGTCGCCAGATGCTCCTTCCAGTGATGGTCGAGGCTCTGCAGCAGCACCGATTTCTCGATCGAGCGCCACATGCCAGTCTCGATCTCGCTCGCCTTGGCCTCGACCTTGGCCTCGGCCATCTCGCGGATGCGCTCCTCGAGCATTTCGGGGTCGACCGCGTCTTCCTGCAGCCAGGCATCGATATCGGGCTCGAGCCCGAAGACCTCGCTGACGCGCGCCTTCAACTGGCTGACATTCCACTGTTCG
The DNA here is from genome assembly GCF_001556365.1 of Blastomonas sp. CCH1-A6. NCBI lineage: Bacteria > Pseudomonadati > Pseudomonadota > Alphaproteobacteria > Sphingomonadales > Blastomonadaceae > Blastomonas > Blastomonas sp. CCH1-A6. The sequence goes on from NZ_LSIS01000127.1 coordinate 3,234, forward strand.
GGATAGCTGCCCGGCGGGCAGGCTTCGCCGACGATCGCGTTGACCGTGTCCGCGCGCATGTCGGCGACGACATCGTCGACCGCCTCGGCATCCATGATCTCCGAACGCTGCTCGTAGATCACCTTGCGCTGGTCGTTCATCACGTCGTCATATTCGACGACCTGCTTGCGAATGTCGTAGTTGCGCGCCTCGACCTTCTTCTGCGCGGTCTCGATCGCCTTGGACAGCCATTTGGAGCCGATCGCCTCGCCATCGGCCAGGTTGTTCTTCATCATGCGCGAGAACAAGGTGTCGGGCCCGAAGATGCGCAGCAGATCGTCCTCGAGGCAGAGATAGAAGCGCGACAGGCCGGGGTCGCCCTGACGGCCCGAACGGCCGCGCAGCTGGTTGTCGATGCGGCGGCTCTCGTGCCGCTCGGTGCCGAGCACGAACAGGCCGCCAGCATCGAGCACCTGCTGCTTCTCGGCGGCGACCTCGGCCTTGATCCGCTCGATCGCGGCATCGCGCTCGGGGCCCTCGGGCATGTCGCGAAGCTCGTCGTCGATGCGGAACTCGACATTGCCGCCCAGCTGGATGTCTGTGCCGCGGCCCGCCATGTTGGTGGCGATGGTCACCGCGCCCAGACGGCCCGCCTGCGCCACGATATGCGCTTCCTGCTCGTGGAAGCGCGCGTTGAGCACGCTGTGCTTCACGCCTTCCTTGTGCAGGAACTCGGAGAGCATTTCCGACTTCTCGATCGAGACGGTGCCGACCAGAACCGGCTGGCCGGTCTCGTATTTCTCGCGGATCGCCTTGGCAATCGCCTGGAACTTGTCGGTCGTGTTCTTGTAGAACTCGTCCTCCTCGTCGATGCGGCGGATCGGGTTGTTGGTCGGGATGGTGACCACGTTCATCTTGTAGATGTCGAAGAATTCGGCCGCTTCGGTCGCCGCGGTGCCGGTCATGCCCGACAGCTTGGGGTACATGCGGAAATAGTTCTGGAAAGTGATCGAGGCGAGCGTCTGGTTCTCGGGCTTGATCTGCACGCCTTCCTTGGCCTCGACCGCCTGGTGCAGGCCGTTCGACCAGCGGCGACCGTCCATCATGCGCCCGGTAAACTCGTCGATGATGACGATCTGGTCATCCTTGACGATATAGTCGATGTCGCGCTTGAACATCACATTCGCCTTGAGCGCCTGATCAAGGTGATGGACGATCTGTGTGTTCTCGACATCATAGAGGTTGCTGCCGGTGAGCAGGCCGGCTTCCTCGAGCAGCCGCTCGGCCTTCTCGGTGCCGTCCTCGGTCAGGATCACCGAGCGCGACTTCTCGTCCTTCTCGTAATCCGCCTCGTCGAGCTTGAGCACGATCGCGTTGACCGCGATGTACATTTCGGACTTGTCGTCGGTCGGGCCGGAGATGATCAGCGGGGTGCGCGCCTCGTCGATCAGGATCGAGTCAACCTCGTCGACGACCGCGAAATTGTACGGGCGCTGCACCATCTGGCTGCGCTCGTGCTTCATGTTGTCGCGGAGGTAATCGAATCCGAGCTCGTTATTGGTCGCATAGGTGATGTCGGCGGCATAGGCCTCGCGCCGCTGCGTCTCGTTGAGGTTCGGCACGATCACGCCGGTGGTGAGGCCCAGGAAACGATAGACCTGGCCCATCCATTCGGCGTCGCGCGCGGCGAGATAGTCGTTCACGGTGACGACGTGCACGCCCTTGCGCTCGATCGCGTTGAGATAGCAAGCGAGCGTCGCCACCAGCGTCTTGCCCTCGCCGGTGCGCATTTCGGCGATCTCGCCGCGATGCAGCACGATACCACCGACCATCTGCACATCGAAATGGCGCATCCCAAGCGTGCGGATCGAGGCTTCGCGGACGGTGGCAAAGGCTTCGGGCAGAATGTCGTCGAGCGTCTCGCCCGCTTCGAGGCGCGCGCGGAACTTGAGCGTCTGGTCGCGCAGTTCCTCGTCGGACATGGGGGAGATCTGCGGCTCGAAGGCGTTGATCTTGTCGACGATCTTGAGCAGGCCCTTGACGTAACGGTCGTTGGCGGAGCCGAAAAGCGATTTGGCAATGGCGCCGAGCATGGCGGTAATTCCTTGGAAAACTTGGGAGAAACGGTCGAATGCCAGGCGCAGGCGCGCGTGTCTGGCTGGCCCCGGTCAGGACAGGGGCTGAAGACGCATCGAAAGACGCGCCGGATTGCAGCTTATTGGAGCAGCCGGTCCGAACGATGGACGGTAAGCGGCGCGACGCGGATGGTGCGCGCGATCAGGCGGTGCTGGGTCGGCCGCAAGGCGATGACCAGCGGCAGCAGCGTGACGACGAGCAGCACTGCGGCACTGATGGCGACCTGGCGGTCCTCGGCCAGGATCTGCGAGTCGCGGACGACATTGTTGCCCGCCGCCATGGCCGGATCGGCCAGGCGCACGCCATCGCTCACCGAAAATCCGGTCAGCAGCGCAAGCAGGGCGAGAAGCAGTTTCACTGGGAGCACGTCATCCTGTTAAGGCGGTTACATAGGCAATGGCAGGCCATTCGTCCATGGCCTTGCACGGATGGTCATGCCTGTTCGGCTTGCGGATCGAGCGCCTGCGGGTCGAAGGCCTCCGAATCCACCGCACCGAAGCTCAGGTGCATTCCTGCCCTCATACTGCCGGCCTCCATCTGGAGTTCCAGCCGCTCGCAGTCTCTCCGGCGGAATTCCTCGACCACGCGATCGGCGACGATCGGATCGATGCCGGTCCGCAGCAGCGCGGTATGCGCGAGCTTGACCGAGGATTCGAACAGCTCGCGCTGCGCTGCCGCGATCGGCGCGTGCTTGAGCGCGAGCAGCTGGCGCCGGTCATTGGCGCGCACGAAGATCTTGGCGTCGGGAAAGGCATGCGCGATCGGCGCGATCTGGTCTGGCCCGAAATTCTTGTCGTCCATGCAGAACAGCAGCGCGCCCGCGCCTTCTGCCCCTGCCCGGCGCAGCAGGTCGATGCGCGTGCCATCGCCATAAAAGACCTTGCGGCCGAATTCGCCGCTGAGGCGGATCTGGTCGGGATTGATGTCGATCAGCGTGACGGAAATGCTCGCCCCGGCGAAGATCTGCGCCACCGCCTGGCCGAACCGGCCATGGCCGATGACGATCGCGTTCGACTGGCGCGCCTGTTCGGGGTCGACCATGTCCTCGGTGCCCGATCCGCGCACCCCGCCGAACAGCCGCGTCGTCAGCATCAGGAACGGCGTGGTCGCCATCGACAGGGTGACGATCGCGCCGAAGCGGCTGGCGGCGGCAGGTTCGATCAGCAGCGCCGCCTGTGCCTCGGCGAACAGCACGAAGGCGAATTCGCCGCCCTGGCTGAGCAGCAGGCCGAGCACGAAGGCGGCACGGTTCTCCATGCCGAACGCCTTGGCGATGCCGAAGATGATCGCGACCTTGATCGCTACCAGCGCCAGCGCCATCGCGATCACGAACAGCGGGTCGGCCATGATCACGCCGATATCGAGCATCATGCCGACGCCGAGGAAGAACAGTCCGAGCAGGATCGAACGGAACGGGTCGATATCGGCCTCGAGCTCGTGCCGGAAAGGCGAGTCGGCCAGCATCACGCCCGCGATGAACGCGCCCAGCGCCGCCGACAGGCCGATGGCATTCATCAGCGCCGCGCTGCCGAACACCGCGAACAATCCGGCGACGATGAACAGCTCGCGCTCCGCCACCTTGCCGATCAGCTTGAGCAGCGGCGCCAGGCCATAGCGCCCGGCGATCACCAGCCCGCCGATCGCCGCGACGGCATAGAGCGCGAGCAGCCAGCCCGGGGTCTGCGGTCCGGTCTGCGGCGCACGCGACAGCGCAGCGATGATCGTCAGCAGCGGGACGATCGACAGGTCCTGGAACAGCAGGATCGAGAAGGCGCGCTCGCCGGTGGGGGTGTTCAGGCGTCCCTGCGATTGCAGCAGCGGCAGCACCTGCGCGGTCGAAGACAAGGCGAGCGGCAGGCCGAGGCCGAGCGCCGCACCCCAGGTCGAACCCGTGACGAGGAACACGAACCCGGCGAGCACCAGCCCGCACACCACCACCTGGCTCATGCCAAGCCCGAAAATATCGCGCTTCAACTGCCACAGCCGCGCCGGGGCGAGTTCGAGCCCGACCAGGAACAGCAGCAGCACGATGCCGATCTCGGCGAAACCGACGATCAGTTCGGGATCGGCGACCAGCCCGAGCACCTGCGGCCCGATGATGATGCCGCCGACCAGATAGCCGAGCACCGCGCCAAGGCCCAGCCTGCGGAACAGCAGCACGAAGGCGAGCGCTGCGGCGAGCAGCACCGTGCCCGAGAGGAAGATATCGCCGCCATGTTCCATGCGTTCAGGTGTCCGTTCGGGCCGAAAGGTCGAGCGCGGCGACCGTCGCGCGCCAGGGCAGCATAATCGAACCGTGCCGCGCCGGATAGGGCAAGGCGCTGGCGAGATGCTCGATCCCCGGCCATTGGCCCGGATCAGGGCGCTCCCCCGCCAGAAACGCGGCAAGATCGTCGCGCGCCGACACCAGCGCCTCCCCGCCCTGCCCGGCCACATGGCCTGCGAGGATTGCGGTCGAGGCCTGGCCGAGCGCGCAGGCGGTCGCCTGCACGCCGAAGCGCTCGACCCGCCGGTCCCCATCAAGCGCCAGCCCCACCTTCACCACCGATCCGCAGCTTTGCGAGCGCAGTTCGACGCAGTACGGCAGATCGTCGGTCAGCGGATGATCGGCGAGCGACACCGCGAGCGCAAGGATGGCGGGGGTGTACAGCACCTCAGCCATGACGCCCCCGGCGGCCCGGCTCACTCATCGCCGAGCGTCTGCTGATAGTCGTAGAGGTCGACCAGTGCGGTGCCGCTGGCGTTGAGCAGCGGATAGGTGCGGCTGTCGGTGATCCATTCGGGCTGGCCCTCGTTCGGCCAGACGATGCCGTGCAGCATGGTGACGAGCAGATAGGTCAGGGTCGCCAGGATCAGCCCCTTGACCGCGCCGAAGCCGAAACCGAGCACGCGGTCGATCGGGCCGAGCACCGACTTGCGCGTCCGGCTGCGCAGCGTGGTCGCGATGAGCTTTCCGATCAGATAGACGCTGAGATAGATGCCTACCAGCGCCAACGCCGCCGCGCCCGCGTCATTGCCCACCGGCTCCTTGAGCAGCGCTGTCACCGGCGCGTGGAACAGCCGCAGCGCGAAGATGCCCGCCACCCAGGCGATCAGCGAGATCGCAGCATAGACGAAGCCGTTGAGGAAACCCAGAATCGCGCCGCCCGCAAGCAGCGTGAGGACAAGGACATCGAATGCGGTCATGGAGCGAACCGCTAGTTGCGGCCCAGCAGTTGGTCAACGAGATTTGCCAGCCGGGCGTAGGAAGACAGCCGCATTCCGCCGGTATCGCCCGAGGCCTTCGCCGTCACGCTCGCGGGCACCAGCGCCTTTTCGAAACCGAGCTTCGCCGCCTCGCGCAGCCGCAGCCCCGCATGCGCGACCGGACGCAGCTCGCCCGACAGCGCGAGTTCGCCGAACACGATCGTGCCCGAGCCCAGCGGCCGTTCCGACAGCGCCGAGACCAGCGCCGCGGCCACCGCCATGTCCGCCGCCGGATCGGACAGGCGATAGCCGCCCGCGACGTTGAGATAGACCTCCGCGGTCGAGAAGCTCAGCCCGCAGCGCGCCTCGAGCACCGCGAGCACCATCGCCAGCCGTCCCGAATCCCAGCCGACCACCGCGCGGCGCGGCGTCGCCCCGCTCGACAGCCGCACGGTCAGTGCCTGGATCTCGACCAGCACCGGCCGCGTGCCCTCCAGCGCGGGGAAGACCGAGGTGCCCGGCATCTGCGCGTCGCGATCGCTCAGGAACAGGCTCGACGGGTTGCCCACCTCGGACAGCCCCGCCTCTTCCATCGCGAACACGCCGATCTCGTCGGTCGCGCCAAAGCGGTTCTTGATCGAACGCAGGATGCGATACTGGTGGCTGCGCTCGCCCTCGAAGCTCATCACCGTGTCGACCATATGCTCGAGCACGCGGGGGCCCGCGATCGTGCCGTCCTTGGTGACATGCCCGACCAGGATCACCGCGCAGCCGCTTTCCTTGGCATAACGGATCAGCTCCTGCGCCGAGGCGCGCACCTGGCTGACCGTGCCCGGCGCGCCCTCGATCAGGTCGCTGTGCATCGTCTGGATCGAATCGATCACCAGCATCACCGGCGATTCCATGCTGCGCAGCGTGGTCAGGATGTCGCGCACCGATGTTGCCGAGGCGAGATCGATCGGCGCGTCGGCCAACCCCAGGCGCAGCGCGCGCAGCCGCACCTGATCGGCCGCCTCCTCGCCGCTGATATAGACGATGGCATGGCCTGCGCGCGCCATGTTGGCCGAGGCCTGGAGCAGCAGGGTCGACTTGCCGATGCCCGGATCGCCGCCCATCAGCGTCGCCGATCCCGCGACCAGCCCGCCGCCCAGCGCGCGGTCGAACTCGGCAATGCCGGTCGTGATGCGCGGCGGCAGCTCGACCGCAGCATCCAGCCGCGCGAGCTGGATGCGCTGCCCGCCGGTCTGCAGGTCGTGCCGGGCAGAGAAAGCGGTGGGCGCGGCCTGTTCGGTAAGCGTGTTCCACTCGCCGCAATCGGCGCACTGGCCCTGCCAGCGGTTGGAGACGCTGCCACAGGCCTGGCAGACATAGGTTTTGCGCGGCTTGGCCATGGCGGCGGCATAGCCCGAACAAAACTGGAACGCAATTGCCGCTTTGCGCTTGCCTTCGCGCGTAACATGGATAGCGTTGCAGCGAACTGACCTTACAAGCCTGCAACAACAAAGGGTCCGCGCCGCCGCCATGCGCCAGAAGGAACTTCGCATTGCCCTGGTCTGCTATGGCGGCATCAGCCTCGCGGTCTACATGCACGGCATCACCAAGGAAATCTGGCGCGCCACCCGAGCCAGCCGCAATTTCCACGCGGGCGATCCCCCCGCCAGCGGCAGCCAGGCCATCTATCGCGAACTGTTCGAGGCCTTTGCAGCGCAGAGCCAGGTGAAGCTGCGGCTGCTGCCCGACATCATTGCGGGCGCGAGCGCAGGCGGCATCAACGGCGTGTTCCTGGCGCAAGCGCTGACCAGCGGCCAGTCGCTCGAACCGCTCACCCGGATGTGGCTCGAATGCGCGGATATCGACCGTCTGCTCGATCCCGATGCGCGGCCCTTTTCGCGCTTCACCAAATTCTGGGCGCAGCCGCTGGTCTGGCTGCTGCTGCGGCGGCCCGGCGGCGCGCTCGACCGCAGCGTCGCGCCCGAGGCGCGCGCCGAGGTGCGCACCAAGCTCTCGCGCCTGGTGCGCGCGCGCTGGTTTGCCCCGCCGTTCAGCGGCACCGGCTTTTCCGCGCTCTTGTACGAGGCGATGGAGGCGATGGCAGCCACGCCCGCCGGACCGCGCCTGCTGCCGCTCGGCCAGCCGCTCGACCTGTTCGTCACCGTCACCGATTTTCGCGGGCATCTCGAGCGGCTGCGGCTCAACAGCCCGGCCGAGGTGGTCGAGACCGAGCACCGGCTTTCCATCGGCTTTCGCTATCTGCGTGGCCGCGACGATTCGCTCGCCGATCCGGCCGAACTGGTCTTCGCCGCGCGCGCGACCGCGAGCTTTCCCGGCGCCTTCCCGCCGTTCAACGTCGCCGAGATGGACCGGATGCTGGCGCGGCGGGAGAAGCACTGGCCTGGGCGCGAGGCCTTTCTGGCGCGCGTCTTTCCGCAGCAATATGCCGCAGGCGAGGCGGAAAGCGCGGTGCTGATCGACGGATCGGTACTCGCCAACGCGCCCTTTGCCCAGGCGATCGACGCATTGCGCGACCGGCCCGCGCATCGCGAGATCGACCGGCGCTTCGTCTATATCGATCCCAAGCCCGATCTGGCGGGCGGCATGGACCAGTCGCGCGAACGCGATGCCATGGGCCAGCGACTGCCCGGCTTCTTCTCGACCATTTTCGGCGCGATCTCGGACATTCCGCGCGAACAGCCGATCCGCGACAATCTGGAAGGCATCGAGCGCCGCTCCTCGCGCGTCCGCCAGATGCGCGCGATCACCGATGCGCTGCGCGCCGAAGTCGAGGAAACGGTGAGCAAGCTGTTCGGCTACACCCTGTTCCTCGATAGCCCGACCCCGCAGCGGCTGACCAAATGGCGCAACAAGGCGCAGGACCGCGCCGCGCATATGGCGGGCTTTGCCTATGCCTCCTATGCGCAGCTCAAGCTCGCGACGATCGTCGAGGACATGGTCGACACGCTCCGCCGCGCGCATCGCGGCCCCAAGGCGCTCTATCCGGAACGGCTGCGCGAGGCGATCCGCGCCGAACTGCACCGCAGCGGCATGGACCGGCTCTCGGGCAAGGGCGGCGGGGCGAGCGACGAGGCGATCCTGTTCTTTCGCACCCAGGATCTGGGCTTCCGCATCCGCCGCCTGCGCTTCCTGGCGCGGCGGCTGGGCGAGGATATCGCGCAATCGGGCCGCACACCGCCCGAAGCGGTGGTCGCGATGCACGAAACGCTCTACGCCTGCCTTTCGCACTATCTCGACCGGGAGACGACCGACCATCTCGGTCAGGGATTTGCCGATATTGCCGCAGGCGCGATCGACGACCCCGCCATGGCGATCGCCGAGCTCGCTGCGCGCCGCGACCTGCGCAGCGCGGACGGTATAGTCGACGAGCAGCTTGCAGGCGCCCTCGCGCTGCTGCCGCGCGAAAGCCGCCGTTCGCTGCTGCTCGCCTATCTCGGTTTCCCGTTCTACGATATCGCCACTTTGCCGCTGCTCCAGGGCGAGGGGCAGAACGAATATGACCCGATCAAGGTCGACCGCATCTCGCCGGACGATTGCCAATCGCTGCGCCAGGGCGGCGCGACGGCGATGCTCAAGGGGATCGAGTTCAACAGCTTCGGCGCGTTCTTCAGCCGCGCCTATCGCGAGAACGACTATCTCTGGGGACGCCTGCACGGGGCCGAGCGGTTGATCGACATCATCGCCTCGGCCATGCCCGATGGCAGCCTGTTTCCGCCGCACCTGCTCGCCGATTTCAAGCGCCGCGCGTTCCTGGCGATCTGCGACGAGGAAGAGGCGGTGCTGACCACCGATCCCGATCTCGTCCCTGGCATCCGCCGCGAAATCGAGGCGGCATTCAGCGGCTAGGCTTTCCATTGCCGCGCGGCGTCCCTAGCTTGGTCGCCATGAATTCCACGATCGCCCGCTGGCTGATGCTGCCGCTGCTCCTGCTGATCCAGGCATGCAGCGGCTTTCCGTTTCTCGACATGGGGATGGCCGCCTGGGACGGCCCGAAGAAAGGCACGCCCGCGCTCTGGCATGTCCAGGGGCCGAATGGCGGCGAAGCCTGGCTGTTCGGCGGCATCCACGCGCTGCCCGCAGATCTCAAATGGATCAGCCCGAAGATGAAGAAAGCGATGAACGAATCCGACCGGCTGGTGCTTGAGGTCGTAGGGCTGGAGGATTCTGCCGAAATCACGAAGACCTTCCAGGAACTGGGCAACAGCCCCGGCCAGCCACCGCTTGCCGAGCGTCTGCCGCCCGCGCTGCGCGACAAGGGCGAGGCGCTGCGTGCCGCTAGCCGCCTCTCACCCTCGCGCTTTGAGACGCTCGAAAGCTGGGCCGCAGCGATCTCGCTCGCGGGTGCCGCTACCGCCAATCTGGCGATGGTGCGCGAAGAAGGCGTCGAACGCGTGCTCGCCGCGCGCTATAGGCGTCGCGACAAGCCGGTGATCGGGCTCGAGACGCCGGCGCGCCAGTTCACCTATTTCGACCAGCTGGACGAGGCCGACCAGCGCGCGATGCTCGAAAGCGTGATCGCCGATGCCGACAATGCGCCGAAAGCCTATCGCGACATGGTGACCTCGTGGCTCAAGGGCGAGCCCGAAAAGCTCGCCGAGGCCGCAAATCGCGGCCTGCTCGAACGCCCGCAGATCCGCGAACGCATCCTGGTCCGACGCAACCGCGACTGGGCCGCGCAGATCGAGGACCTGCTGAGCCTGGGTGCCAAGCCCTTCGTCGCGGTCGGAGCGGCGCATCTGGCAGGAAGCGACAGCGTGCAGGCGCTGCTCGAGGCGAAGGGCTACAAGGTCACCCGCCTCCAATAGGCCCGAAACACTTGCTTTTCGCGAGAGTCGCGACTATGCGCACCGCTTCCCCGCCGCCATGGTCATCCCTGGAGGCGTGGCCGGGGATATTTTGACCATCTGTAATCTGGAGACAGACCATGAGCGATACGCTTACCCTGTCGGCCCAGCTGCGTGATCGGGCAGGCAAGGGAGCCTCCCGTGCACTCCGCCGCGAAGGCCGTGTACCCGCCGTCATTTACGGCGACAAGAAGGATCCGGAAACGATCCATGTCGAAGAACGCGCGCTGAACAAGCTGCTCGGCACCGGCCATTTCATGAACTCGATCGTCGAGATCGAAGTCGATGGCAAGACGATCGTCACCCTGCCCAAGGACGTGGCGTTCCACCCGGTCAGCGACCGCGCGATCCATGTCGATTTCCTGCGTATCGCCAAGGGCGCGACCGTTGAAGTCGCCGTGCCCGTCGTGTTCGTCAACGAAGACGCGTCGCCCGGCTTGAAGCGCGGCGGCGTGCTCAATGTAGTGCGTCACGAGCTGGAACTGGTCTGCGACGCGACCAACATTCCCGACGAGATCGAAATCGACGTCACCGGCACCGATGTCGGCGATTCGATCCACATCTCCGCGGTCAAGCTGCCCAAGGGCGCGACCTCGGCGATCACGGACCGCGATTTCACCATCGCCACGATCGTTGCTCCCTCGGCGCTGAAGTCGAGCGAAGGCGACAACGAAACGCCGGCTGGCGAGTAATCCATCTTTCTCGCCCTCTCCCCCTTTGGGGGAGAGGGTTGGGAGAGGGGAATGTCGAGAGGCTGGCGCATCGCCCCTCTCCCCGCCCCTCCCTGAACCAAAGGGAGAGGTTCCATGCAAATCTGGGTTGGCCTGGGCAATCCCGGCCCCGAATACGCCCTGCACCGGCACAATGTCGGGTTCATGGCGATCGACATCATCGCCGACATGCACGGTTTCGAGCCGCCCAAGCGCCGCTTCCAGGGCTGGGCGCAGGAAGGCCGTCTGGGCCATCAGAAGCTGCTGCTCCTGAAACCCGCCACCTTCATGAACAAGTCCGGCCAGTCGATCGGCGAGGCGATGCGCTTCTTCAAGCTGGGGCCTGAGGACGTCACCATCTTTCACGATGAGCTCGACCTTGCCCCGTTCAAGGTCAAGGTGAAGCGCGGCGGCGGCACCGCCGGGCATAACGGCCTGCGCTCGGCCGACCAGCATATCGGACCCGAATTCCGCCGCGTGCGGATCGGCATCGGCCATCCCGGCAACAAGGACCGGGTAACGGGCCATGTGCTCGGCAATTTCGCCAAGACCGAACTCGACGACCTGACCGACATGCTCGGCGCGATCGGCGCGGAAGCCGGCTGGCTGACGCAGGACGACGATGTGCGCTTCATGAACGATGTCGCGATGAGGCAGCAGGGATGAGCCTTGCAGCTCGCAGCGATGCCCGGCTGCTCGCAATGTTCGCGCTGCTGTCGCTGATCGCGACCGGCTGCGGCATCGCGGCGATGGTGCTGAGCGGCACGCCGCAGATGCGCTGGATTCCCAATGTCGTCGCTTGGATCGTCGGCGGCGGCGCAGCCTTCGCGATCGCGCGGGCCGCGCCCTCGCCCAGGGTCTGGATCGGCATTGCGCTCGGCGCACTGGCGCTGGTCGCGGCGACATTGGTGGGGCCCGATCAGCAGGGCGTGCACCGCTGGCTCGCCGCTGGGCCACTGTTCGTCAATATCGCCGCGCTGACCCTGCCGGCCGCGCTGGTCGCGATGGCGCGGCTGGGCGCGCAGCACCGGCTAGTGCCGATGATCGCCACGCTGCTCGCCGCGATCCTCGCGCTGCAGCCCGATGCGTCGCAGGCGTTCGCGCTGGCGCTCGCTGGTTTTGCCATCCTGGTCACCGACAAGCGCATCTCCGCTTTGGTCACGGCGCTCTGCCTGTTCGGAATCGCCGCATTGTCGCTGCTCCGCGCCGATCCGCTGCAACCGGTGGCGGAGGTCGAGCAGATCATTCAGCTCGCGCATGCGTC